>JAMFSL010000047.1 GCA_026225275.1 Puia dinghuensis | reverse complement strand
GCCGCCAATTCGCTATCCCGGCTCTGTTGCAATCGGTCGTAAAAATAAAACTGCCAGGCGCTAAACAGGAATTGCCGCAGGATCGTTTTCCCCCAGTCGCCATTAGCCTGTTCCACCAACAGGCAATTCCGGAAGTCCCATGAGTCACGCCCATAAGCCAGCGAGTCTTCGGTAACGTTGCCTGCAGCGCCCGCATCGCTTCGGCCCCCATCCGCAGCCAGCCGCGCCGCATACTGGTAAAGGTATCTGGCCTGCCCGACAAGGTCCAGTGCAATATTAGACAAAGCGATATCCTGTTCAAGGATCGGGCCGTGTCCGGTCCATTCACTGTTCCGATGGCCCAGCACCAGCGCATTGTCGGCCAGGTGCAGGACATAATGAGGCAGCATAGAATCGATAGGAGAGGGAAGAGACATGGTTACATATGCTTTAGCTCATCCGGCAGATCGTAAAAAGTCGGATGACGGTATATTTTATCATTCGCGGGGTCATATAACGAGGAGGCCTCATCAGGATTCGATGCGTGGATGTACTTGCTTTCGACTACCCAGATGCTCACCCCTTCCATCCGGCGGGTGTAGACATCCCTGGCGTTTTCAATCGCCATCGCGGCATCGGCGGCATGAATGCTGCCCGCATGCTTGTGATCCAGGCCCTGCTTGCTGCGGATAAAGACCTCCCAAAGAGGCCATTGCTGTTCCGTCATATCGTAAGATTAATTAATCACGCTACCTTATATTGATCAGGCGCTGCCCGCTGCGCTCTTTTCCCGGCATGCGCCATCGCCGCCTCTCTCACCCAGGCGCCATCGGCATGCGCCTGTACCCTTGCCGCCAGCCTTTCTTTATTGCAAGGACCATTGCCGCTAATGACCTGTCGAAGTTCCTCCCAGTCAATAGGGCCGAAGTCATAATGCTGTCTTTCCTCATTCCATTTCAGCAAATCGTCAGGCAAGCGCATTCCCAGCAGTTTGACCTGCTCCGCACATACGTCGATAAAACGCTGCCGCAGCTCGTCATTTGTAAAACGCTTGATCTTCCATCGCATGCTCTGCGCAGTATGAGGAGACGCTTCATCATTGGGCCCGAACATCATCACCGAAGGCCACCACCATCTGTCGATAGCATCCTGGCACATCCTTCGTTGGGCTTCACTACCCTTGCTCAGCACCAGCAGGATCTCGAATCCCTGTCGCTGATGAAAGCTTTCCTCCTTGCAGATACGGACCATCGCCCGGGCATACGGTCCGTAAGAGGCGCGGCATAAAGGCACCTGGTTCATGATGGCGGCGCCATCGACCAGCCAGCCGATAGCCCCCATATCTGCCCAGGTGATCGTCGGATAATTGAAGATCGAGGAGTACTTCGCCTTCCCGCTCAACAGCTGATCGACCATCTCCTCCCGGCTGATGCCCATAGTTTCGGCCGCCGAATACAGGTACAGCCCATGCCCCGCCTCATCCTGCACCTTGGCGATCAGCGTGGCCTTCCGCTTCAGAGACGGCGCACGGGTGATCCAGTTGGCCTCGGGCAGCATGCCTACAATCTCGCTGTGTGCATGCTGAGAGATCTGTCGGATCAGCGTCTTTCTGTACGCATCTGGCATCCAATCTTTCGGCTCGATCCTGATGTCCTGATCGACCTTTTCCTGAAAGCTGAGTTCATTTTCGGCCAATGCCATAGTACACTGTTTTATCGCCACAAATATACTTTTTTTCACAGAAGCTAACAATTGTTAGTATCGCCGTTTATTGGCCCATCAGGAGCGGTTATTGATAAGCGGCTTTCTACTTTAAATCATAATCGACGACCACTTTGTCCGTGCGCGGATGGGACTGACAGGTCAGGATAAATCCCGCCGCCAGTTCATCGGCCTCCAGCGCGTAGTTGACTTCCATATCCACCTTGCCTTCTATTAATTTGGCCCGGCAGGTACAGCATACTCCGCCTTTACAGGCAAAGGGAAGATCCACTCCTTCCATGAGCGCGGCGTCGAGTACCGAGAATCCATCGTAAGGCAGATCGAATTCGTGGCTGATGCCATCGAGACGCACCGTCACCCTGCTGGTCTTATCGCCGGACAACAGCTGAGCTGCAGTACTCCGCGGTCGCGCTATCTGCCCTTTGGCCCCGACGGCGCTCTCCTGTGTATGAAACAATTCGAAATGGATCTTCCGCGCCGCCACCCCCTGCTGCTCCAACCAGCTTTTCAGCAGAAAGGTCATCTCCTCCGGTCCGCAGAGAAAGACCTCATCGACAAGTTGAAGATCGATCAGCCGGTGACAAAGCTCCCCGCATTTTTCGGTATCGATGCGCCCCTGGTTCAGCGGGTTATCCATTTGCTCCCGGCTAAGGATATGCAGCAGGGATAGCCGGTCGATATACCGGTTTTTCAATCCCTCAAGCTCCTCTCTGAACAGGATGGACTGGCGATGCCGGTTACCGTATACCAGCGTAAAATGGCTACCGGGCTCTATAGCCAGCGTTGTTTTGATCAGGGATAAAATGGGTGTGATACCGCTGCCCGCAGCAAAGGCCAGGTAGCGCTTGCGGTTTTCGGGCAACAATTCCGTATAAAACTTGCCGCTGGGTGGCAGCACATCTATGACATGCCCCTTTTGCAGCCGTTCATTCGCATAAGTAGAAAAAACGCCCCCCGGTACCTGCTTGATGGCCACTCTTAACTCGTTGTCCAACGGGCTGGTGCAGATGGAATAAGACCTGCGGACCTCTTCTCCATTGATCCTGGTCCGGAGAGTGATATTCTGCCCCTGGCGCCACCGGAATTCCTCCCGGAAACCGGCAGGAATGGCGAATGCCACCGATACGCAATCGGCTGTTTCTCTACGGACATCTTCAATCGTCAATGCTCTGAAATGACTGGCCATAATAATTCTTTTGCGCCGCGCCTTTTTATTTCTTTAACCCCTCGATGAGGTATTTTACCATATTCGATTCGAGCGCCTCGGCACTCGTGGTTTTCCGGGACCGTTGCCAGGAATCTATTCCGCTGATGGCCGACAGGATCACCAGCACGGCCGTATAAGGGTCGATGGCTTTTATTTCACCCCTGGCAATGCCTTCCTCGATGATGTCGCCAAGCCTTTTGCGGTAGTTGCGCCGCTGGTTGAGAAAATTGGAAAGATAAGGCTCCGGCAGGTGCCTCCATTCATGATCCGAAATATAGACAAATTCATAGCGGTCCAGCATCATCCGGATATGCAACCGGATAACAGCCTCCATCTTTTTCAGAGTGGGTTGGGGGCTGGACTCGACAGCATCCAGGTTGGTCATGAATTCATTGGCCACCTTAAAGCAGATGGTTTGCAGGATCTCCGACTTCGATTGAATATGATTGTACAGGCTGGCGGCCTCCACACCCACATGCTCTGCGAGATCCCGCATCGAGGCGGCCCCGAACCCTTTTTCCCTGAACAACCGGGAGGCCTTTTCGATGATCACCTCTTTTTTTGTGCTATTCTTTTTACTTTGAATTTTAGCCATAGCTGTGCTACTAACGAGTGTTAGTCGTGCAAGTTAAGAAAATTATGTAGGTTGCACCCCAAAATAACACTCATGTCATTAATTGTTGTCGGATCCATGGCCTATGATGCCATTGAAACGCCCTTCGGAAAGACAGATTGGATTGTTGGTGGCGCCGCTACTTATGTCGCGTATGCGGCCAGCAATTTTATCCGGCCTATTAACCAGGTCTCCATCGTCGGCTATGATTTTGCCAAAGAAGAAATGGATGAGTTGAAAAAGCGCGGGGTCAACCTCGATGGCGTCGAGATCGTCAAAGATAAAAAGTCCTTTTTCTGGAGCGGGAAATACCACATGGACATGAATACCCGGGATACGCTGGTGACGGAACTCAACGTGTTGGGCGATTTTAAGCCCGTAGTGCCCGACAGCTATCAGGGCAGTGAATTCCTGATGCTGGGTAATCTGGCCCCTGCCGTACAGATCAGCGTGATCCGGCAAATGAAGCAGCGTCCCAAGCTGATCGCGATGGATACAATGAATTTCTGGATGGATATCGCCTTGCCGGAATTGAAGGAGCTGCTGACGATGGTAGATGTATTGACCGTCAACGACAGCGAAGCCCGCCAGCTCAGTGGCGAGCACTCCCTTGTCAAGGCTGCCCGGGCCATCATGAAAATGGGCCCCCGCTACCTGATCATCAAGAAAGGCGAACATGGTGCACTGCTTTTCCATGAAGACCAGGTCTTTGTAGCGCCCGCTCTGCCACTCGAAGAGGTATTCGATCCCACCGGTGCAGGCGATACGTTTGCCGGCGGTTTTATCGGCCATTTGGCCCATACAAAGGACATTTCCTTCGAGAATATGAAGACGGCCGTCATCGTCGGGTCTGCCATGGCCTCCTTCTGTGTGGAGAAATTCGGTCCCACCAGGCTGAAAGAGATCACCCGCGCCGATATCGATGTAAGGATCAGGCAGTTTGTCGATCTGGTCAACTTTGATATCAAGCTGATCTAAGCCTTCGGCTGCGCCCGTGGCCCATTTTCATTTGGATTATTAAAAGTTCGTCTCTATATTTGCCCCGCAATGCAGATCATGAAAAATACAAAGCAGATTAAGAAGGGCTTTCCACAGCGGGAAAGAGCTTAGTTGTTTTGTATCACAAAATAAATCAGAGCCTTCCCACGAAACGGGGAGGCTTTTTTAATTTAAAATACAACGCGAAATGAAAGTTGCAGTCGTCGGCGCCACCGGCCTGGTAGGCACCAAAATGTTACAAATCCTGGCAGAAAGAAATTTCCCTGTGACAGAGCTACTTCCTGTAGCATCCGAAAAATCCGTCGGGAAGGAAGTGGAATACAAAGGAAAGAAATACAAGGTCGTCAGCATGACCGATGCGATTGCAGCAAAACCCGCCGTAGCCCTCTTCTCGGCCGGCGGCAGTACCTCTCTCGAATGGGCGCCCAAATTCGCAGCGGCCGGCATTACGGTCATCGATAATTCCTCTGCCTGGCGGATGGACCCTACCAAAAAGCTCGTCGTTCCGGAACTCAATGCCGACGTACTGACCAGGGAAGACAAGATCATCGCCAACCCCAATTGCTCCACCATCCAGATGGTTGTCGCCCTCAATCCCCTGCACAAAAAATACCAGGTAAAGAGGATCGTCGTATCCACCTATCAGAGCGTCACCGGAACCGGAGTCAAGGCTGTGACGCAACTGTTGAACGAACGGAAGGGTGTGCAAGGCGAAATGGCCTATAAATATCCGATTGACCTCAATGCTATACCACAGATCGATTCATTCCTTGATAACGGGTATACGAAGGAAGAAATGAAGATGGTCAATGAGACAAAAAAGATCATGCGGGACGATACTATCCGGGTAACGGCTACCACTGTCCGCATTCCGGTCATGGGCGGTCATAGTGAAGCCATCAACGTAGAGTTCGGTAAAGACTTCGATCTGGCGGATGTAAAATCCCTGCTCAGCCATGCGCCCGGTGTCGTCCTCGTAGACGATCCTGCCGCACAACAATATCCCATGCCGAAGGATGCACATGAAAAAGATGAGGTATTCGTAGGCCGCCTGAGAAGGGATGAGACTCAGCCCAATACATTGAATATGTGGGTTGTCAGCGATAACCTCCGCAAAGGAGCCGCTACCAATGCCGTACAGATCGCAGAATATTTGGTGGAAAAAGGTTTGTTGTAGGTCGCGGCCAGCCGCCGCGCTCGCAGGGATGGCCCGGCAGATCTCTACTCAATCGACCGGTTGAGGAAGTGCACATAGTCATGCATCGCATCGAAAGTCGTCATCACTTCTTTCAACAGCGAACGGGATACCATTTGCTGGTCCGTCAGTGGCCTGCGGACTACGAAACTCTTTAGTTTCAGGAATTCGATAGCCGCGTTGTCCGCCTCATATCCTTTGGGCGGCCGGGACAGGATATCCGTCTGGTCTAATCCACCGGAGAACATTTTCCTGAATGCCCGGCTCCCCAGGATCTTCGTCCATTCCGCAAAATTATAGTCGATTTCCTGACGGACCTTGTTCAAGTCCGGCGCCATCGGCATCCACATCCCACCTGCGATAAAATTTCCACCCGGTTCGCAATGGAAATAATAACCCGCAGTCGGCATTTTTTTACCGCCTTTATTCAGATAGGCGCCCATATTGGCTTTATATGGTCTTTTGTCTTTGGAGAAGCGAACGTCACGATAGATGCGGAAGGTGCAATCTTTGATCTGCAGGGGCGCTATATCGGCATCTGTTTTTCCAAATCCTTCGATCAGTCGCTCTACAAAATGCTCTACATCTTCTTTCGCAGTGAGGTAAACAGATTTATTTTTTTCGAACCAGGGCTTGTTGTTATTCTTCTTGAGGTTTTTCAGAAATGTGAGAGTAGACGCTTGCAACATAATTTTTAATCGTTCTATTTAATCCTTCCCCAGTTCTCTCCGCTCTTGATGCGGTACATGGTCATTTCACTGACTTGGTATTTCTCAGCCAGCTTCTTAATGGTCAGCTGCCTGTTCTTACTCGACAGTGTTTTCTTGATGGTCTTGACCTGCGAAGCAGTCAGCTTCAGTCCCACGGTCCGGTTCGCCTGCACTTTCTTGTAGGCGATCTTTGCAGGGCTCTTTTGCTGATGATCGATCATCTCTTCCAATGTCGCCCATTTCAGATTTTTGGCGGCATTCTCCAGCTTGTTGTGATTCAGATGGATCACATACTTGTGCTTAGGAGATGCCTTGGACAAAAAGAGGCGAGCGATCTCGCGATGAATGTAGAGAGTGCCGTTATTGCCCGGCCGGTGAAGATTCAGCGTCTTGTAGCCGGTAGTCAGGCTGCCGTTCAGCAATTTGCCGTCGGCTAGCACATCTTCCGAGTAGCTCGCTACGCGGCCCAGGGAAGATAAAGCATATTTTTTTCGAAGTTGTTTCCAGCCGGGAAACTGCAATGGTTTCCACACTTCGCCGGTTAGTTTTTTAATCATGCCTTCAATTTTCTTAAAGTTACGGAAAAGAATTTCGAATTACCAGTAACGTAAGAAAATATTCTTATATGTACAAGGTAGTTAGCGCTCCGCGAGAAGTTTGATGAACTCGTCCTCCGTGAGTACATGGATGGAAGGGATCTTTTTGGCTTTCTCCAACTTGCTGCCGGCATCCTCCCCCACCACCAGGTAGTTCAGCTTGCTGCTGACTCCGCTCAGTAGCTTGCCGCCATTTCTTTCCACCGACTCTTCGGCCTCCGACCTTTTCAGCCGGCTGAGCGTACCGGTGAATAAGAACGTTTGGCCATTCAGGTTGCCTTCCGCCACAGTCGTGGATTTCCCGCTTTTCAGCGTCAGGCCGAGGGATTCCAGTTCTTTGACCAGGTGCAGGTTGTCGGGATTGCGAAAGAACTGGTAAACGCTCATGGCTACCTTAGGACCTACGTCCTCCAGCGCCTGAAGATCTTCAGGAGAATAACCGGCCAGATCCGTCAGGTGACTGACGGCCGCAGCAAGCACTTTGGCAGTCGTTTCCCCAACATAACGGATACCCAGCCCGAAGATCAGCCGATGCAAGGGCTGCTGCCGGGAGGCATCAACCGCAGCTTCCAGGTTATGGACGCTTTTTTCCCCGTACCCCTCCAGCTGACGGATCTTGTCAAAAGGCAAACGATAGATGCCCGGGATATCGGTAAGGAAACCCTCACCATAGAATTTTCTGACATTGGCGTCCCCAAAACTGCGGATATCCATGGCGTCCTTACTGGCAAAATGGATAATCCGCTCGACCACCTGTGCCGGACAGGTGAGATTGACACAGCGCCAGACGGCTTCTCCCTCCGGCTTCACCAACTTATCCCCGCACACCGGGCAGTGAGTAGGAAAGACAATGGCTGTTTCTTTTCCCGTGCGCAGTTCAGCCAGCGGCTTGACTATATAAGGAATGACATCCCCCGCCCGCTCGACCAGGACATGGTCGCCGATCCGCAGGTCCTTTTCCCGGACTACGTCCTCATTAAACAGCGAGACAGACCCTACCGTCACACCGCTGAGCGGTACCGGGTCGATTTTGGCGACAGGGGTGATACTCCCTGTCCGCCCTACCTGGAACTCGACTTTCCGCAGGATGCTCGTCGCCTGGCGGGCCTTGAACTTAAAAGCGATCGCCCAGCGGGGATGATGCGTCGTCATGCCCATTTTTTCCTGTAGGGCAATGGAGTCGACTTTGATCACCATCCCGTCGATCTCATAAGGAAGTCCATCCCGTTGTGCCTCGAAATCATGACAGTAATCGATGACAGCCCTGATGCCTTTCACCGTCCGCAATTCTTTCTGCGGACTGCGAAATCCGAGATCCCATAACATCTTCAGCGTACCGCTATGCGTGGTCAAAGCAGCATCATCGGTTGCAGGGGTGAAATAGCTGACATGATAAAGGAAGGCCTCCAGATTACGGCGGCTCACTTCCTTCGAATCCTTTATCCGCAACGATCCGGCAGCTGCATTCCGGGGATTGGCCAACGGCGGAATATTTTGCTCGGCCAGCTGGTCGTTGTATTTCTTGAAATTGCTTTTGTTCATCAATATCTCGCCACGGATTTCGATCAGCTGGATGCCATAACGCGAAAAGGCCGCTGCCAACGGCACAGATCGGATCTGCCGGATATTCGTCGTGATTTCGTCACCCGCAACACCGTCTCCGCGGGTAACCCCCCGCAACAGCCGGTCGTTCTCATAGATCAGAGAAATGCTGGCCCCATCGAATTTCGGCTCGATACAGTAATCCAACTCCTCCAGCCCCGTCAATTCACGGGCTTTCCGGTCCCAATCCAATAAGTCTTCCTCATTATAGGAGTTTTCAAGAGACAACATGGGTACCAGGTGCTGGACGGTCGGAAATTCCTTCGTTAGTCCGCTGGCTACCCGCTGGGTAGGGGAGTCAGGACTGATCAGTCCGGGAAACTCCTGTTCTATTTTCTCTAACGCTTTATATAAAGTGTCGTATTCGTAATCCGAGACCAGGGGTTCATTCAGGATGGCGTAACGATATTCGTGAAACCGTAGCACCTCCCGGAGATCCTCCAGCCTGGCTTTTTCCAGCGGTTTCTCCCTGGCCTGGGATAACAAAGTTGTGGTCAGTTTTTGCAATTGGTGTGTTTGGTCGGAGGAATACATAAGGTCAATTTTAATAGGACAAAATTAAGTGAATCGTAAACGAATTGACTAAATTCGTCTTTCCATGGCTCCTGAAATCATACCTAATAAAGGCTCGTTACCGATCGACCATGCTGCCGGTCAAAAAAACATCAAAACCATTCTGAAAGAACTGGAGAATGATGGCATCATCGGCATTTCCGTCGACTGCGTCATCTTTGGCTTCGATGACAACGAACTAAAGGTATTGTTGATCAAATCGGATTTCGAACAATATGAGAATAAGTGGAGCCTGCTGGGCGACCTGGTCAACAACCACGAAGACCTCGACGAGGCCGCCTACCGTGTCCTCCGCGAACGGACAGGGATGGACGACGTATACCTCGAACAGGTTAAAGCTTTCGGTGAGACGGGCCGCCACCCCGCCGCCCGGGTCGTTACTATCGCCTATTGCTCTTTGATCAATATCGAACATCATCAGCTGAAGATCCTGGCCAATGAACTGCATTGGCACCGTGTCACGACACTCTCCGATATGGCCTTCGACCACCGGCCGATACTCGACGCCTGCTACGAATGGCTCCAGAAAAGGATCCAGGAACATCCCCTCGGTTTCAGCCTCCTGCCGAAGAAATTCTCTCTGCGGGAACTGCAGAATCTCTATGAGGCCATCCTCGATGTCAAGCTCGACCGACGCAATTTCCGAAAAAAATTCTTCTCCATGGACCTGCTGGAAGATACCGGCGAGCTGGAGACCGACGTCCCCCATCGTCCCGGCAAGCTATACCGGTTCAATTATGAAAAATACCAGAAAAAAGAGCGCAGAAAATGGTTTGGTATTGATTTCTGATATTCCGGCCTCACCGGCTGCGGCCCCAAAGAAGTCCTCTCGTCCCTGTGCCGTCCAACGATCACCGACCCACGCCTACTGCACGTCTTTCTGATGGTCGATAATGAATTGAATGATATCTTCAAGTGGAGTATCGATCCTGCTGAGCGCGTCATTGATATCATCCCGGCTTACCTGTGCGGCAAAGGACGCTGTCTTGAGTTTCTTCATGATGCCTTTCACATCCATACCTTCATAGCGGGTAGGCCGGATAAGCGCTGCCGCATGAATAAAGCCTGATAGCTCGTCGAACACATAGATCATTTTATCCATGGTATTCTCCGGTTGTACACCGAAATATTTAGGACCATGCGACGCAATGCAGTGGATGATTTCCGGATCGGTATGCAATGACTCCAGATGTTCGATGATAATGCGGCAATGAGCTTCCGGATACTTCTCCCAATCGGCGTCATGCAGCAGCCCGGCGATTTCCCATTTGAGGGCAGTTTGTTCGTCGGCGCCTTCTCGCTCCAGCGCCCATGCTTTCATGACGGCTCCGACCTGCTTCATGTGCAGCTGCAGCCGTTCATTCGGTACCCACTCTTTCAGCAGGGCATACGCTGATTCCAATGTTGGTAAATTGCCTTTATTTGCGGGATCGCCAAAGGTGTTGCGGCCAAGTGCAAGGATGGGGGAGGACATGAGAATATTTTTCGTGAAGTTATTGGTTCGGACCCAAATTGTTCAAGCTTTGGCCCAAAGAACCCACATATGTCATGACCTCGTTTTCCAATTCTTGCTGCATATACAACCCTGAGGCGAGGATAAGCCTATCTGTCACAGACTGTAGCTCTTTTTCCTGTATTCGCATATTCTGTTCACGAATGCCCTGAAGTTTTTGCCTGGTAACTTGGTATTGCTTCTCATTCTTGATCATAATATATTTTTTAGAGACAATTATTGCAAAGCATACTCTTTCATCAGCGCCTCGACTGGGATACGCAGAAGTTTACTGAATTTTCTGATCATCGTTAGTGAAAGAGCTTGTTTATAGTTCAAAACCTTGCTTACCGTTCCTTTGTCTCCATATTCCCTTGCCAAATCCGAGGCTTTGTATCCGAAATCTTCCATCCTGATTTTGATCATTTCAACCGGATCTACATCCGGAAGACTCCATTTTTTTTCTTCGTATGTTGCGATAAGATGAACCAGGAGAAGCATTTCCCGATATTCTGGTGTACCTTTCGTAGCTTCCCTTATTTCTTCAAAGCGTGCCGTAACCTCTTTGTACTCTTTCTCATTTTCGATGAGCAGCCATTGTTTTATTTTGCTTGTTCCCATTATGGTGTTTTTACTTCCTAGATAGTTGCCGGATCTATTCGGTCATATTCTGTGTGAGTTCCGATAAAGCGTATTTGCAGAAACTTCTCTTCGTAACGAATATGAGCTATTAGACGGTAGTTATTGTGCACGATTTCAAAACGAGCCCGGTTATTCTTAATCATCTTTGCCCTGGGAAAATCTTTTAGCACATCCTGCTTATTATTCCACTGAGCTTTTTGAACCACATCCTTCCATGTTGATAGGCTCTTTCTTGCGTCGGCATGCCGCTTTCCAAACTCTTCTAGTTTGTCCAAATAAATGATAATCATAGTTAAGGTCTGGTTTTGGACAAATTTCCAGATATTCTTAAAAGGCACTGGACAAAGATAGGCGCGAGTTGGCAAACTGCCAACTTTTTTTAATCAAAACCAGATGAGCGCTGATAGTTACTCATTCTGACTTTCATTCAGAGCTCTTTTTTAAACTCATGCAAATTTTTTATTGTAAATCAATCACTTACAAAAGCCCCTTACAAAAAACCCGCTGAAATTCTTGGAACTTCACCCTTGAACCAAGTACCTTTGCACTCCTTTCAAAAGCGGGTTCTAAGACCTGCCGTTAAAAGGACAAATAAATTCACTGCCGTTGGGATAGCAACGGCTTCACGAAAAAAAGAAAGACAATGAGCAAATTACATTTCACCACCAAACATGCGAACGAGGCTACCGTGCAACGCGACTGGTATGTTGTAGACGGTACTAATCAAACCGTTGGACGCGTGTGTTCCAAAATTGCCGCCATTCTCCGGGGCAAAAACAAAGCCTATTACACCCCGCACGTAGATTGCGGTGACTTCATCGTGTTTATCAACGCCGATAAGGTCAAATTTACCGGGGATAAGCTGGAAGACAAGATCTACATCAATTTCTCCGGTTACCCCGGCGGTAAAAAGGAAGAATCGGCCAAGAGCCTCCTCAAACGCCGTCCTGATGCCGTCATCGAAAGGGCCGTCAAAGGCATGCTGCCGAAAAATCGCCTCGGACGTAAGATGTACAAGAAATTGTTCGTGTATGCAGGCGACAAACATCCCCATACCGCGCAGCAACCTAAAACATTAACATTTTAATCTTTCAGATAAATGGAAAAGCAAAAAACTGCAGTTGGTCGCCGCAAAGAAGCCGTTACCCGCGTGTTCCTCAGCAAGGGTGAAGGCAAGATCGTGATCAATGACAAAGATTATAAACAATATTTCTCCCTCGTCTACCTGCAGAACCAGGTCGAGCTGCCCCTGAAAACGGTGGAACTCACTGATAAGTACGACGTGAAAATCAACGCCACCGGCGGCGGCATGAAGGGTCAGGCCGAAGCGGCAAAGCTCGGCATCGCCCGCGCCCTGCTGCAAGTCAACCCGGAATTTCGCCCGGCACTGAAAGCTGCCGGCCTGCTGCGTCGCGATCCGCGTTCGGTTGAACGGAAGAAACCAGGTCGTAAGAAAGCAAGAAGAAGCTTCCAGTTCAGCAAACGTTAACAGCCCGTCAATCATTGATTTAAATTATAAAAATATACAATGGAAAATAACACTTCATTACAACAGCAACTCCTTGAAGCCGGTGTACATTTCGGTCACCTGCGTAAGAAGTGGAACCCCAAAATGCTGCCTTATATCTTTGCTGAGAAAAAAGGCATCCATATCATTGATCTCAACAAGACCACCGAAAGCCTCCAGGAAGCAGCCTCTGCCCTCAAGCAGATCGCCAAGAGCGGCAAGAAGGTCATGTTTGTCGGTACGAAGAAACAGGCTAAAGAAATCGTCACCGAGTGCGCCGCCAAAGTCAACATGCCGTTCGTCACCGAACGCTGGCTGGGTGGAATGCTCACCAACTTCAATACTGTCCGTAAGAGCGTCAAGCAAATGCAGAGCATTGAAAAAATGCTGAACGACGGCACTTTCGACAGCATCACCAAGAAGGAACGCCTTACCCTCACCCGTGAGAAGGATAAAAAGGAGAAAGTACTGGGTGGTATCGCCCAGCTGGGACGCGTTCCCGCGGCATTGTTCATCGTCGACATCGGCCACGAACATATCGCACTGGCTGAAGCCAAACGCCTGGGCATCACAACCTTCGGCATGGTAGACACCAATTGCGATCCCAACAAGGTGGATTTCGCTATCCCCTCCAATGACGATGCTACCAAATCCATCGCCATCATCGTGAACTACGTTACCGCCGCCATCGCAGAAGGTCTGGCCGAAAGACAAGCCGCTAAGGAAGACGACGTAGAAGACACGGGTACCGACGAGAATGAAAAGAAGGCAGCGCGCCTCCAGGCCGAAGCTGAAAACGAAGCCGCCCGCGGTCGTGGTGAGAAGGTGCGTGGTACAAGCCAGCCTAAACGTCGGGTGCCCAATTCGGGCCCGCGTCGCGCCGGTGGAGGTCCTCGCTAATTTGTTAAACCTTTAAATTAATCATATGTCAACTGCAACTATAACAGCAGCCGAGATCAATAAGCTGCGCCAGACAACCGGCGCAGGTATGATGGATTGCCGTAAGGCATTGGTGGAGAGCGATGGCGATTTCGAAAAGGCTATTGACTATCTGCGCAAGAAAGGCCAGAAAGTGGCCGCCCTGCGCAGTGACCGTGAAGCAAAAGAAGGAGTTATCATCGCTGAAACGACAACCGATAACAAAACCGGCTTCATCGTCACCGTGGCCTGCGAGACAGACTTCGTAGCCAAAAATGCTGATTTTGTGGCTTTTGCCCGCAGTATTGCCGACGCAGCCCTCAAAGGCAATGTCACCACGCTGGAACAGCTGCTCGCCTCTCCTCTGGACGGCGCTACCGTTTCCGATAGGATCAATGACCAGGTTGCCCGCATCGGTGAGAAGATCCAGCTGGCCCGCTTTGAAAGGGTCGATGCCGAAGCTGTCGCTGCCTATATCCATGGCGCCTACCGCATGGGTGTCCTGGTTGGTTTATCCCGGAATACCCCCGCTGTCCTCGAGGCTGGTAGGGATATCGCCATGCAGATCGCTGCCATGAACCCCGTGGCCGTGGATCCCGATTCCGTTCCCGCCGACGTCGTAGTCCGCGAAAAAGCTATCGTTACTGAACAGATAAAAAACGATCCTAAAATGGCCGGCAAAACCGATGAAATGATCGACAAGATCGCCGTCGGGAAGCTGAATGCCTTCTTTAAAGAGAATACCCTCACGGCCCAGCCTTTCGTCAAGGATGCCGGCAAAACGGTGGGCGATTATCTGAAAGGAGTCGATTCCGCCGCAAAGGTCACCCAGTTCAAAAGGGTCCAACTCGGATAAAGATTCATAAAAAAAACAGGTGGTCGAACCACCTGTTTTTTTTTGCCATAGCTTACCTTCGCGCAGTAATTCCGCCCAATAATTTAAGAATCATCTTTCTATGGTGCCAAAGTATAAGCGTGTCCTGCTCAAGTTATCCGGTGAAGCCCTGATGGGAGATAAAAGTTTCGGTTTTGACAACGCAGTGATCGCTCAATACGCCAAGGATATCAAGAGTATCGTTGAATTGGGCGTACAGGTCGCCATCGTTATCGGCGGCGGAAATATCTACCGGGGCATGAATGAGGCAGAGACAGGTATCGAACGGGCCCATGGCGATTATATGGGAATGCTGGCTACCGTGATCAACGGGATGGCTTTACAGGCAGGCCTGGAGAAGATCGGAGTCTACACCCGCCTGCAAAGCGCCATTAAAATGGAGCAGATTGCGGAACCATATATTCGGCGTCGCGCCATCCGCCACGTAGAAAAAGGCCGCGTCGTCATCTTCGGGGCCGGGACGGGTAATCCCTACTTCACCACCGATACCGCGGGCTCCCTCCGCGCCATCGAGATCAATGCCGAAGTGATCCTGAAAGGCACCCGTGTGGACGGCATCTATACCGCTGATCCAGAAAAAGTACCCACGGCTACAAAATTCGAAACGATCACTTTCCAGGAATGTATCTCTAAGAACCTGAGAGTCATGGATATGACGGCATTTACCCTCTGTATGGAAAACCAGCTGCCCATCATCGTATTCGACATGAACAGGCCAAATAACCTGCTGCGCGTGGTTCGGGGAGAAAAAGTAGGGACATTAGTAAGGGATTGATTTTGATTTTCTTAAGTATAAGACCGTATTTTCCGCATTAAATCTTTGCATATCTGGGCAAAGCGTAGTACTTTTAAACGCTTGAAACACCGCAGCCTATTCTGACCACAGATAGTTTTTTTATTCAAGCTTCCTCCACTTGGTCAATATTCCCTTGAAAAACGGCATTTTTTTTATTGTAGCTTATCGATGGAACCCCTAAAAACGATATTGCATGAATAAAGAAGTTTATTTGGTAAAATATTGTTCCGAACCGTTATGAACACCTTTAACAACCTGAGCATCATATTAGGACTTCAGCTTAGCGTAGGTCTGCCAGAAATCATCATTTGTGAACTCGGCGCTCTTATCCTTGGATTTACCATCCATTTTTTCTGGAATTCCCGAAAGAATTATGATATCAGCGAACCCTCCCATAATGTCGGTATCAGCGATAATGATAACTGGAAGCTGAAGTATTACAATGATATGGATATGCAAGAGCGGGCACAGCAGCAGCTGCGCGAACGGCTGACCCAGGTGCAGGACACCGAGTCGGTCCTGACCATGGAACTCGAAGAAAACCGCACCGAAACCCAGGAGCTCCGCGAAGAACTGTCCATTGTTCATGAGCGCCTGGAGGAGGCGGAAGCCCGGCTGGCACCCCCCGAAAGTGCACCCGCCGGCGGCCAACCAGATCCTGCGACCACCTATATGTCCCAATTGAAGCTGACGCAGGAAAAGCTGGTCGAACATAATGCCAGCATCTCCCGCCTGCTCGATCAGACCCATCTGGTCGAAGAATCGGAGAAAAAGATCCAGGGACTTCTCAAACACAATGAAGAATTGCATGGCCAGGTGCGCGGCATCGGCCAGCAACTGTTTGAAAAAGAGACCGAGATCAGCCATCTTCGCCATCAGCAGAAACTGGCCGAAGAAATGGGGACTCGCCTCGATAAGGTCGTTGAAGAATATAATGCCCTGCAGGATAAGCTGCAGAAATTACAAGTCTACCTCACACAGCCCTATAATCGCGGCACCGACTATGACGAATTGAAAGAATCTTACTTCAAGCTCGGCAAAGAGCACGACGAGATGAAATTGAAGTATATCGCCCTGCGCGAAGAAACTCAGCGGCTGACCCGGATCATCGCCGATACCGAAGAAAAACTCAAGGAAGCAAACTTCCAACGGCAGCAATACCAGAAAAGATCGGCTTTCCTGGAAGAACTCAACCATGATCTCCAGGAGATCTCAGAACACAATAAAAAGATTGAAAGCCAGCTCCGCAGGGTCAGCGACATGGAGGCCCTGCTGGCAAAGATCACCCGGTCCGGCACGGGCATGAGCGATGTTTTGTAACTTTGGATATGAACTCCATTGCCGATATTCGTAAGGACTATAAACTACAAACGCTCGCCGAAAAAGAAGTTAATGTCGATCCCTTCCTCCAATTCGACAAATGGTGGCAGGAAGCCATCCACTCCAATCTCGAAGAGGTCAACGCCATGACCCTCGCTACCGCTTCCGCCGACGGAATGCCCGATGCCCGCATCGTTTTGCTGAAAGGATTCGACAACAATGGATTTGTCTTTTTCACCAATTACCACAGCGCCAAGGGACAGGAATTACTGGAAAATCCCCGTGCCAGCCTGGTGTTCTTCTGGGCAGCGCTGGAACGCCAGGTGCGTATCAGCGGCCTGGTCTCGCTGACGACCGAAAAAGCCAGCGATGATTATTTCAGCGGCCGGCCCGAAGGCAGCCGCATAGGCGCCATCGCCTCCCCGCAGAGTGATGTAATCGAAAGCCGTGAGTGGCTGGAAGAAAATGAAAGCAGGTTAAAGAAGGAATTATCGGGAAAGGCTATCCCGCGTCCCCCGCATTGGGGCGGCTACCTGGTCAAACCCACCCGCATCGAATTCTGGCAGGGAAGACCCAGTCGCCTGCATGACAGGATCCTGTATACTTTACAGGGTGACGGTCAATGGACAATCGAACGACTGGCGCCTTAAGAGCCAGTCCCATTTCGACGAAATACCCACTACCCGGCCATCTATTTACCTTTGGCCGCTACCGGTCCGCCAGTTACTGTTGTTGCAGTTGGTAATGACTTCTTACCCGCTTTTGCAGGCCGGCTCTTGCCAAACGAACCCTTGAAAATCTTTCCTTTTTTGGTTTTTTTATCTCCTCTTCCCATAGTAATTTTTTTTAACACACCGGCAACGCATCAAAGGCGCCGTCGAAAATGCATAGTGAAATATCGCACGAAGATACAAAAAGCCCCGGTACCTGCACTCTTAATGCCCGGTAGCGAAGCTTTGCTGTGCCCTTAAATCTGATAGTTATACCAAGCCGTCGGAGACGGCTCGTCCGTTAGGACAAGACTTATAACTTGGCAGACAATTCCTTACCTGCTTTGAACTTAGCTACTTTCTTGGCCTTGATCTTGATAACAGCGCCAGTCTGAGGATTGCGGCCATTACGGGCTGCTCTCTTAGATACAGAAAAAGTACCGAAACCAACCAGGGTTACTTTTCCGCCGCCTTTCAGCGTTTTGGTGACTGCTTCGACAAAAGAATCAAGGGAACTGTTTGCCTGAGTTTTTGTAATGCCAGCATCATCGGCAATCTTTGCGATTAATTCAGCTTTGTTCATAGTGAAATTTTTTGTTTAATTAGCTGGAACAAATATACCCGCTTTTTGAATCCGACAAAATTTTTTTACATTTTTCAAAACAGCATCGCAACATGCGCTAAACCGCTCCGGGCAAGGATTAGCGCATAAAGACATAGGAAAATTTTCGATGTGTAAATGGTGGCAATTCGCTGAAACCCAGTGTGACAGCGGCTTTTAGCGCAGGCGGCCTGAAATCCTTAACTGGCAAGGATTTGGAGAGAATTTACAACAAAATTTAATGCAATTGCCGTTTTTTTAATTATTATCCACAAATAACGCACAGGCCTCATTCGGCCGACTCCATCAACGTTTGAAACGCAATGAAGCCATCTCCCCATTTACCCCAGCCAGCCTGCTGCATCGCCGGCGCAAACTCAATAACGAACTGACGATATTTTTCTTCGGAAGAGGCGAAATACTGGATCACGAAGGTGGGACCCTCTTCCTCATCCTGATCCAACAAGCGGTATAGCCGGTGCTCAGTGAACAATTTCGTTGCGAGCATTGCTGGTATCTGTTCATTCAACTGCCACGCCAGCCAGCCTTCCACGATATTCCACCGGACCTTGCAGGTGATATTATAGACGATCATGCTTTTCTTTTTGGGAAACGGCCCTGGCTAATTTTATACTGACAAATATTAATATCAGGAGTATAAAGATAAGGATGCTCCACAGCAACAACCCGGATTTCCTGGCCATCATCGATGCACTGCCCTCGTCCGCCGCCGGGCCATCCGCAACAGCCATTTGCTTTACCCTCGCATTCCGCCCCGAAGCCGCGCCGGTCCTCAGCCTGACCGGCTGCAACGCGATATCGAAAGGGTGCTGCTGCAGACTATCCGTAAAATAATGCAGATCATAGTCGGGTGGACCCACTATGCTGTCTCCCGCCCCTAATTCGTATCCGTTTCCTTCGCCGGCCAATAGATAAGCGAGGAGATAAATTCCTGACTGTGCTGACACCACCTGCCTGATCACCAAAGGCGCATTGTCGCCATTGGCGATATCGATCAACAAGGCCTTCGTCTTGACGGCTGGTAAAAGGAATACCGTGTCCTTCGGGTCGATGCTGACACAAGTGACGGGCCTGTCTGTGGTCGAATCTTCCTCAGCCATGATCCTCACCGTACGCTTGTAAAGGATCGGCTTGGAAATGATCAGCGATAACCGCTCGATCCGGTAGGCATCATTATATTGCAACCGGTAATACGAATGTTTGTTGCTGCTGTCTTTCTGACTGATCGTAGGATCCGGCAGGGGAAGATAACCCGCATTCATCTTGTCGTGAATAGCCGTTCTCAGTACATACGGCACCGCGGTACCGTCAGGCTTATAAATTCGCAGATCGGACAGATCCGGACGGCACTTGGCTACGAACTGCGGCGGAAGAATGATCCGGTAAAAGCCTGTCCTGGTCACTGAATCCACCCGGGCCGTGACAGGTATCGCCAGACTATCGTCAGTCGCAGGAGACTGGGCCCCGGCGACAGCAGATATCCATAACAGGCCGCCAGCCAAAAGCCCCTTAATCCGGTATTTTCTCTTCATCTTCGATTATGATTTTTTTCAACCTTTGGTACATAAAAGATACCACCAACAAAAGTACGCCCAGACAGAAGAAGGCGGCTATCTTACCTGCTACAGGAATATTGGCCAGATCAAAAATGAACAACTTCAGCAATGTGACAGCGAATAAGGTCAGCGAGATAATTCGCAATGTCTTGAATTTATGGTGCATCCCCAACCACATAAAGGCGAAGGAACACAGCCCCCAGAGGATGGGCAGACCAGTCTTGTCGTAAATTCGCCCGAGGTACTCTATTGAATTTTGCTTGGAATAAAATATCATGTTCACCAGTAATTGGCCCTCCGCACTGAGAAAGATAACGACGATAGCCGCGATACCCCAGGTAAAGAGGTTTGGCTCCAGTTTCCAATTGCCGGGCCTGTAAAGTCCGATCACCCGGTAAAGGATCGACGCAACGACCCCGGCACCGATCCAATGGGCCATAAAGTGCAACTGGTATCGCTGTGCCTCCAGCAGATCTTCCTGCAAACTATTTACGGCCGGCGCCACGCTCAGATACAGCAGTATCCCAACGCCCAGGAGCAGCATATTCAGCAGTCTGGAGTCGAAAATTTTAATACTCGGAGTAAAGAAAGTGAACAGCCTGATAAACAACCAGCAATAAAGCAACAGGTATAATGGGGTAATATTGAAGGCTGGAAATCGATGATCGAATTGGTACCCGATCTCCAATGCCCCGGTGATAAATAAGAGGGCGGCACCCGCGAAAAGAGAGACCAATGCCATTTTTGATGCGCCCTGCAACCGGAGGAGAGCATAACAGGCCACACTACAAAACAATCCCGTCAAACAACCTTTATTGAATATGACCGGCATCAGCCCTTCCTGGAAATGCCCCGAATGGTCATTCACCAAACTATCCCCCACGATGTATATGTGGATCCAGTCAATCACCAGGCTGACCAGCATAGCCGCCCAGATCAATCGTGACGCCAGGCCGATCAGGCGCATGTTCGATTTCAGGAACAGCCAGTACAGCAGGACAGATTCGGACGCCCAGAATAAAGTGATATAATGGCCGTGCAGCTGCAGAGGAGCGGTAAGGGACACAAAAGACAAGGTGATGCCGATCAGCAGGTACAGTATATTATTATCTACGCGTCGCTTACGGAACAGCAGCCAGGAGATCACGATATGGAAGACGCCCATGACAGCGCAGAAGACACCCTTGTATCGGTCCAGCCCCAGCTGAGAAATGAAATACAGCATGGCTCCGAAATAAAGACAGGTATTCAACAGCAGGATGGCAAAATCCGAAGCGATGAACTTCTTGTTCTCCCGGATCGTATGGGCGATATTGACAACAAAGAATAAGATATAAAAAGCGCTGCCAAAGGCCGCTCCGCCTGCATATGCAGATTGTTTGGCGTCATAGGGTAGTTGGATCAGCCAGGTGGCGAACAGGATGGCGGTAAAGCCGAATGCAAGCGCGTTCAGCAGACGCCAGGCTTTGCGATAAGCCATAACCAACAAACCTGTATTCAGGATCAGCAGGTAGGTGAACAACACCTGGTAGTTGCCACTGCCGTTGCTCACCAGGAATGGAGTGACGAAGCCACCCACCAGCGAGATGATGGCCAGCTCCTGCCGGTCATACAATAAGGACAGTGCCACCGAGAACGCTGTAACGACTAACATGATCACAAAGGCAGTCGTCTGGTTAAAAAGTTGATACTGATGATAGGCCAGTGCGATAGTGAAGTAGAAAATGGCCAGGCCACCCCCTACGAGAACAGAGCTGAAGGCTTTATATTGGCTCCGGAGCCGATGTGCAAGACCTACCAGCAGACCGCCGAAAAGCAACCCGATCCCTACACGCCCTACCGGTCCGATCCAATCATTGTCGATGGCATACTTGACAAAGAACCCGATCGCCAGGACCAGGATCGCAATTCCTATCTTGCTGATGAGATTTTCACCGATGAATTTTTCCAGATCGGGATGACTTTCGAAAAACCCTTTCGCCGGCTCATCTTTCGCCGGTCCCTGGGTCCCCGTCCCTGCTTTCGGCGTCGCTGTCATTGCCGGTTCCGTTCTCACAGGCTCTGTAGACAGTGATCCGGCAAATCGTTCCTGATAGGGGCGGAGCGGTTGAGGACGGAATGGCTCCGTCTCCTTCGGCGCCTCAGGCTTTGCCGGCACTGGTGGATATGCCGGCGCTGTAGCCGGCGGCGGAACACTCACGGGGCGCGGTGCCGAAGCTGCGGTACCATCTGACTGCGGCCTCGATTTTAGCTCCTGCGAGAGGCGGGTGAGGTCGGATTCAAGCCGTTCAAGCCTTCCCGACATGCTGTTGCGCAGCCCGAGGATGAGGGCTATCACAATGATAAGGAGAACAATAAGGATGACTTCCATAGGCAATTGGCGGTCCGGGTATAGGGACCAATAAAGATAATCGGCAAATCCCGAATCTGGAAGTGACCCGCCCTTTATTTTAGCCTATACGCTGACCTCAAGGTACACCGGGCAGTGATCGCTTTGTTTGACATCCGGATAAATAGCTGTTTTGAGCAGACTGCCTTTCAGCGGATCCGTCACACTGATATAATCAATCCGCCATCCCTTATTTTCTAACCTGACAGAAGGAAATCGCTGGCTCCACCATGTATAATAATGTGGATCGGGATTTAATTGGCGGAAGCCATCTACCCATCCGTTGGTCATGAATTGATCCATCCAGGCCCGCTCCTCCGGAAGAAATCCCGAATTCTTCTTATTGCCTTTCGGATCGTGAATGTCGATCTCGTTGTGTGCGATATTATAATCTCCGCAGAGGATAAGCCTGGGATGTGTCCTCCTCAACTGTTGCAGATAAGCAAAGAATTCATCCAGCCATTGATATTTGAAACCCTGGCGCTCCTCTCCCGATGTGCCGGACGGAAAATAGGCGTTGATCAGACGAATGTCTCCGAAGTCCAGCTGGATCACCCTGCCTTCATCGTCACTGACCTTGTGCCCCGTACCATATTCGACATGGTCCGGTTTGATCTTCGTAAAGACCGCTACCCCGCTGTAACCCTTCTTCTGCGCAGAGAACCAATAGTCGTGATATCCCAGTTCTGTTATCAGGTGATGGGCGACATTGTCCTTATGCGCCTTCGTCTCCTGGATACAGATGATATCGGCAGGATCTGTTTGCAGCCATTCGATCAATCCCTTTTTCATGGCTGCCCGGATACCGTTAACATTATAGCTGATGATACGCAATGAAGACATATAGCGTTATATTAGTGCCCGCAATATACAATACCATGGATAAACTCGATAGGATCATTCCCGCCAAAGAGGCCGTATTCCTGGAAGGCCCTAAGAGCCGTACTTATGAACTGGGTTTTGCGTGGAAAGTATTCAGGGAATTCATCAGGGGATTCCGAACCCTTCATTTCGTCGGCCCCTGCATCACGGTCTTCGGCTCGGCAAGGTTCAAAGAAGATCATCCTCATTACCAGTCCGCCCGGGAGATGGGCAGACAGATCGCTCAAATGGGCTTTACTACCATGACAGGCGGTGGCCCGGGTACGATGGAAGCCGCCAACCGGGGCGCTTTCGAAGCAGGTGGTCGCTCCGTAGGCTGCAATGTCAAGCTGCCCTTCGAACAACAACCTAATCCCTACGTGCAGACGTCCATCACCTTCGAACATTTCTTTGTCCGGAAAGTCATGCTGGTAAAGTATTCTTATGCTTTTGTGATCATGCCCGGGGGCTTCGGCACCATGGATGAATTTTTCGAGACACTGACCCTCGTGCAGACGAAGATCCTCGTCCGATTCCCCCTCGTGCTCTTCGGCGCCGACTATTACCGGCCTTTATTTGAATATATGGAACAGATGGCGCAGCAGGGCACGATTTCAAAGGAAGACCTCTCTCTCGTTCTGCTGACAGACAGCATCGCCGAGGCTGCTCAACACATCGACACCTTTATCAAAACGAATTATCACGAGGGTCCCGTTCGTCGGAAATGGTGGCTCTTCGAGAAATACCAGCGGGTTAAGACGGTCTGACCGCATGCCGCGACGTCGTCGGGATCACCAGGCCGAGACTCAGAATCATCTCTTCGGTGCCGAAGGCCTGATGTGCAGCGCCCATATAGACATTCAGGTTGTGATACCGCGCATAGTCCAGCTTGTCGGAAAATTCCAGGTAGACATACCGGAAGAAGGTGGCCCGTAAAGACGCCTCGGCTCCCGTATTCCAGCCGCCGACCTGGAAGCCCTGGTCGTTCTTTTCGCCAAACAGTTGATTCTGCGTATGCGGGATCAAAGGACCAACGCCAAACTTACCCAGCAGGTCGAGCTTGAAATTTTCGTTCTTGCTTTTTACAAAATGCCATTTCTTAGTGATGTTGAAAAGAAGAAAGTTGGCTCCATTATTCAGGTAGTAATAAAACCCGTTCTGAGGATTGAAAGCAACCGTAGTATCCACACTCCGGTGATTCAGCGTGCCTTTGACCCTGACATCCTGGTTGGCGAAGATATATTTGGTATGGTCGAAGTTGATCTCGAATCCCAATCCTTTGTCCTCATCGAGCAGAAATCCCAGCCGGTAGTTATATTGCGGGATGGAAAGTGCCTCCTGGAAAATCCCATCGTTCCAGCCCGGGTGATCGTGCGCTTTTACGCTGACAAAATTATAATTATTGCCTAACGCGGACTGCGAGACATGGATTGTGCTATGCGTGTAGAACTCACCGTTATACCCCCAGGATGCATATACTTCCTGGATGAACTTCTTTTTCTTTTTAGGTGGTTTCTGCTGTTGTTGCTGTGCGAGGCCAAAAAAGGGTATACATGCAGCGAGTGTCGCAGTTGCAAGGATCCGGTTACGGAAGATATTATCTAATAATTTCATAACAGTCTGTTACTTCTTAATTTAATCAATTAAGCCGCAAAATTAGACAATTATCGCCATGTTAGCGCATCTTAACAACTTAATTGCACCCCGCCCGCTTACGCCTCATATCCCGGGACCCACTTCGTCGCCAGCATCAGGCATCATACTCGAGCACCGGCCGCAGCCACCGCTCCACATCCTCCAGCGGCATGCCTTTACGGGCCGCATAATCCGTCACCTGGTCTTTTTCGATCTTCCCGACGCCGAAGTATTTGCTTTCCGGATGCGCAAAATACCAGCCGCTGACAGAAGATGCAGGATACATCGCCAGCGACTCTGTCAATGTGACGCCGATCTGATTCGTCGCGTCAAGCATCGCAAACAGCTTCAGCTTTTCCGTATGATCCGGACAGGCAGGATAACCCGGCGCCGGGCGGATGCCCATATATTCTTCGCGGATCAACTGCTCGTTAGTGAGATGTTCTTCATGAACATAGCCCCAGTATTCCTTACGAACGCGTTCATGCAGTAACTCCGTGAAAGCCTCCGCTAAACGGTCTGCTAAAGCCTGCAGCATGATCTTGTTGTAGTCGTCGTAGGCTGCTTCGAAACGTTTGAGATGCGGCTCGATCCCTTCCATCGTAACAACGAAAGCGCCTATATGATCGCCCTTGCCGGTGTCGGCAGGCGCAATAAAATCACTGAGAGAAATATTCGGTTGACCCGGCGCCTTTTTGATCTGCTGACGCAGACACTCCAGCCGCACATCGGTCGCCGAAGCCTCCGGCGAAGGCGACCCGGACTTCACCACCACGGTATCCTTACCGTCGGAATTCGCCGGCCAGAACCCGATGACCCCCCGGGCCTTCAACCATTTCTCACGCACCAGCTGCGCCAGTAAAGCCTTCGCATCGTTATACAATTTCGTAGCCTCAGTCCCCACAACCTCGTCCTGCAGGATCTGCGGGAACTTGCCATGCAACTCCCACGCAATGAAGAAGGGACCCCAGTCAATAAAAGGGACGACTTCCGCCAAATCGTATCCATCGAACACCTTCGTCCCCGTAAACGTCGGCACAACCGGGGTAAAGGAATTCCAGTCAATCTTCACTTTATTATTTTGCGCAGCCGCGAATGGCAAATATTGCTTGACGGTCCTTTTGTTCGTGAAATCATCCTTCAGCTTGACATACTCTTTACGGACAGTCTCTAAAAAACCCGGCTTCTGTTCGGGACTCAGCAGCGACCCCACCACCGTCACGCTCCGCGAAGCATCCAGCACATGTACGACACCCTTTGCGAATTCGGGAGCGATCTTGACGGCAGTATGCATCCTCGATGTCGTCGCCCCCCCGATCAGCAATGGGATATCGAAATCCTGCCGCTTCATTTCCTTCGCCACATGCACCATCTCATCCAGCGATGGCGTGATCAACCCACTTAGACCGATCACAGCCACCTTTTCCCTTTTCGCCGTCTCCAGTATCTTGTCGGTCGGCACCATCACCCCGAGATCGATGATCTCGTAACCGTTACAGCCCAATACCACCCCGACAATATTCTTGCCGATATCATGCACATCTCCTTTCACCGTCGCCAGCAGGATCTTGGCCGCACCTGCGGATTCCGTGCCCACCGTACCCGCCGCCAGGTGAGCCAGTCGGCGATCTTCCTTCTCCTGCTCGATAAACGGGGTGAGTACCGCCACCGATTTCTTCATCACCCTTGCGCTTTTCACTACCTGCGGCAGGAACATCTTTCCGCTGCCGAACAGATCCCCCACGACATTCATCCCGGCCATCAGCGGGCCTTCGATGACATCCAGAGGTTTGGGATATTTTTGCCGCGCCTCTTCCGTGTCGGCGTCGATGTATTCGGTGATCCCATTGACGAGAGCATGTTTTAGCCGCTCTTCCACAGGGCCCTGTCGCCAGGCCTCATTCTTGACCTCCGCCTTGTCCTTGGCCTTGACCGAAGCGGCAAAGGCCAGCAACTTGTCCGTGGCCTCCGGGCTCCTGTTCAGTACAACATCTTCGCATAACTGCTTCAACTGCGGCTCGATCTCGTCATAAACAACCAATGCGCCCGCATTGACGATCCCCATGTCCATTCCTGCTTTGATGGCATAATATAGGAATACGCTGTGCATAGCCTCCCGTACCGGCTCGTTTCCGCGGAACGAAAAGCTGATATTACTGACACCCCCACTGATACGGGTCAGGGGCATAAGACGCTTGACCTCCTTTATAGCCTCGATAAAGTCGACCGCATAGTTGTTATGTTCTTCGATGCCGGTGGCAATGGCGAAAATATTCAGATCGAAAATAATGTCTTCCGGATCGTAACCTACCCGTTCGGTAAGGATCTTGTAGGCCTTGTAGCTGATGTCTACTTTCCGCCGCATCGTATCTGCCTGACCCAATTCGTCGAAGGCCATGACGATGACAGCCGCTCCATAGCTCTTGCAGATGATCGCCTGCTCGATGAACTTCGCTTCCCCTTCCTTCATCGAAATGGAATTGACGATACATTTGCCCTGTACGCATTTCAGCCCTGCTTCGATGATAGAGAATTTCGACGAGTCGATCATTATCGGGATCTTCGCGATGTCCGGCTCTGCCTGCAACAGGTTCATATAAGTCTGCATCGCCTTTTCCCCATCCAGTAATGCATCGTCCATATTGACGTCCAGCACCTGCGCGCCGTTTTCTACCTGTTGCCTGGCTACGCTCAACGCTTCCTCATATTTATTGTCGCGAATGAGCCTGGCGAACTTCTTCGACCCCGTAACATTGGTACGCTCACCTATATTGACAAAATTAGTCTGAGGTCGTACTACCAGAGGCTCTAACCCTGAGAGACGCAGAAAAGGCTTTATCGTAGCACTGGCCATCTTAGTTGAATCCTTTTTATATTTAAGCTTATACTAACTCTTTTTCTTTTACGGGCAGCGGCCTTGGCCGGATCGAAGCCACATGCTGTGCAATATGGCGGATATGGTCGGGGGTAGTACCGCAACAGCCACCGACGATATTCACCCACCCGTTCGCAGCCCATTCTTCGATAAAGTGAGCCGTTTCTTCGGGTTGCTCGTCATATTCACCCATCGTATTCGGCAGACCCGCATTAGGATAGGCTGAAGTATAAGAGGCAGAGATCTGGCTCAGCTCTTCAATATGCGACCGCATTTCAGCGGCTCCCAGGGCGCAGTTCAGCCCTACACTCAAGGGCTTCGCATGCATCACCGAGACATAAAAGGCTTCCAGCGTCTGACCGCTGAGTGTCCGGCCACTGGCATCAGTAATCGTTCCGCTGATCAGGATGGGTAACTCGGGCTGTTGGCTGTCCCGGAAATATTTTTTAATCGCAAATATCGCCGCCTTCGCATTCAGCGTGTCGAAGATCGTTTCGATCAGCAGCAGATCGGCACCGCCCTCTACTAAGCCCTTAATCTGCTCGTAATAGGCCGTTGCCACCTCGTCGAAGCTCACTGCCCGGAATCCCGGGTTATTTACGTCGGGAGATAGCGAAAGGGTTTTGTTCATCGGGCCGATAGCGCCGGCGACAAACCTGGGCTTGCCCGGGTTGCGCGCCGTATAATCCGTTGCTGCCTTTTTGGCCAGCCTTGCTGCTGCTACATTGATCTCAAAGGCCAGGGCTTCCATATGATAATCAGCCATGCTGATTTGCTGGGCATTGAAGGTGTTCGTCTCGATGATATCGGCGCCCGCCTCCAGGTATTCCCGGTGAATGCCTTCGATGATGTCCGGCTGTGTCAGGACGAGCAGATCATTATTGCCCTTCAGATCGGAAGGCCAGTCTTTAAAACGTTCACCGCGATAATCTTTTTCTTCCAGCTTGTGCCGCTGGATCATGGTCCCCATGGCTCCGTCGATGATCAGGATGCTTTCTTTCAGGCGGTCCTGGATGCTTTTACGTATGTCCATACTCTTATCCTCCTTTTTTTAGGAAAATGCTATCCGGAACAAAAAACGCTTTTGGGGGAGAAAAATTTTCTGAACTACTGATAACGAGAGAAATAACTGATGGATAAAGAGAAAGTGTTATTTCGGACGTTTATTAGTTCAGTGCTTTCCGCCCCGAAGCATCGGCTCCGGCCATACAGGGCTGAACAATAAACAAATCCGCCCGTACAGGATGCAAATATACGAAAAATCGCGACTCTGTACGTCATTCATCTGACAACGCATAATTCTTCGGCCGCGTGCCGTCGACAAAGCCTATGGCGACGTGCGACCGAAGCGCTTCGCGAAGGCGGCTAACCGCCGGCCCTATAGCTTTCTACCGGCAGCCGGTTGGTGATCGACCGCGCCAGGGTCATTTCATCGGCATATTCCAACTCGCCGCCAAAAGCTATTCCCCGGGCAATGGTGGTGACCCTTACCGGGATATCCTGCAACCTCTTCTGGATGTAATAGATGGTAGTATCCCCCTGGATGGTAGGATTCAGTGCGAAGATCAGTTCCTGCGGCCGTTCTTTCCGTACCCGGCTTACCAGGGATTCGATATTCAGTTGATCGGGGCCGATTCCGTCCAGCGGTGAAATGATCCCTCCCAGTACGTGATAGGCGCCATTGTATTGTTGTGTACTCTCTATTGCGATGACCTCCCTGATGGTCTCGACGACGCAGATCAGCTCCTGCTTGCGGAAGGAATTGCTACAGATAGAACAGATATCTCCATCGGCTACATTATGACAACGCTGGCAGAATTTGATCTCCTGCCTCATCCGCACCAGCGCCTCGCTCAAACCCTGTGTGCTGGCAGCGTCGGCACGCAGCAAATGCAGTACCAGCCGCAGCGCCGTCTTTTTCCCTATCCCCGGCAACCGGGCGAATTCACTGACCGCACTCTCCAATAAGGCAGAAGAAAATTGCATGATGCAAATTTACGCTATTAAGGCTAACCCCCGCACAACGCTCCCGCCTTCGGCCGCCGAAGCGCTTCGCGAAGGAGGCTAAAAAGTATAATCCCAGTCATTATCCCAATTGGCCTTGACGGTGAACTTCTTACGGATGGTCACCACCCGTTCCGGTTGTCGGTGCTTTTTAAAGAACTCCCCCGCGTCCCAATGTCCGTTCCCATTAGCGTCATACAGGATCCGCAGCTCATAATCTCCCGGTTTGAACAGCACTTTCCGGATCTCCTTTTTATTGCCGAACGGAAAAGTATACTTCAAGGCGTCTCCCTGGAACATCAGCAGGACGGGTTTCCTCGTCAGGTCCAGGTTAAAGCCCCGGATACGGATCTCCCCGTAATCGACGTCTTTCTTCGTACGGAAGGTGACTGTATCATCCTTCAGGAGCTTCCTGCCGGCCGAATCCATGATACAGGTTTTGGGCAGGATCAGGGTGAACTTCGAATCCAACGGCCAGGGCGTGGTATAGTACAGATCGAAATTCTTATTCAGGGTATCCCGGACCCATCGGTATTGCTTGAGATTGACATCCTTGAAATTCGCATCCGTGAACCGGATCTGGGTGGAATCGAAAAGCTTTAGACCCTGGGTAAAGGTCACCCTGAACGTATCCAATGCATCGAAAACATTATTCGCCACATTGATCGATAACTGCAATCTTTTGTCTTTTTCTT
>JAMFSL010000321.1 GCA_026225275.1 Puia dinghuensis | reverse complement strand
TCAATTGATGGAGGAAAGACTGTTGAAGCAAAATGAGATTACAACAGCGGTGCTGAATGCGCATGAGAACGAGCGGACGGCTATCGGGAGGGAACTGCATGATAATCTTAACCAGATCCTGGGTGCGGCAAAGTTGTATATAGAAATGGCAAAAACGGATGAGGAGTTAAGGGAAATGTGCCTTGACCGATCCTCAGCCTATATCATGAAAGTGATAGAGGAGATCAGGAAAATCTCAAAAACGTTGGCGACGCCGAGCGTGCATTTGATGGGTCTTATTGAAAGCATAAGGAACGTGATAGATGACCTGGTGATCACATACCCGATCAGAATTGAATTTCATCAGGATGGCATTGTCGAAAAAGAACTGGAGGAAAAGCTGCAGCTGGATATCTTAAGGATTGTCCAGGAGCAATTGAATAATGTGATCAAACATGCAAAAGCAACGAAGGCTATTATTCATTTAAACAGGCGGGAAAACGAGATCACCCTGGTTGTCTCGGATAACGGGGAAGGCTGCGATATTGCCGCAGAAAGAACGGGAGTGGGGCTCATCAATATCAGGAGCAGGGCGGAAGCCAATCACGGGCGGATGACGATCGCCTCGAGGCCCGGAGAAGGATACCTCTTAAAAGTTATATTGCATGCAGCGGGCTGACTACCTTCCCGTATTGTTCGGCCTGGTATACACCAGCTGCATCACATGAATATTCCGCATCCGGAATGCCGCCTCGCAATAACAGAGATAATAATTCCATTTGCGGACAAAGCGATCGTCGAACCCCATTGCTTTTACCTGGTCCAGTCGGCTGTTGAAGTGTAGGAACCAAATTTTCAACGTGGCGGCATAATGCAATCCCAGATCTTTCAGGTCGACCAGGGTCATTTCACCGGCCCGGTTGATCGCTGCGTTAATGGCACTCACGGAAGGAAGCAGGCTGCCGGGGAAAATATGCTTCTGTATCCAGTCGACGCCGTTCCGCATGCTCTCATAACGGGAATCCGGACAGGTGATCACCTGCAGCGCCAGCACTCCGTCACACTTTAATAATTCATTACATTTACTGAAATAAGTGTCCAGGTATTTATGGCCCACGGCTTCCAGCATTTCCACCGAAACGATCTTGTCGAACTGTCCCGATAATTTGCGGTAATCTTCCAGCCTGATTTCTACCAGGTCTTCCAATCCTTCCGCCTTTACCCTTTCGGTGGCCAGATGGTGTTGTTCAGCCGAGATGGTGACGGAAGTAACGCGGCACCCGTAGCGTTTGGCCATATAAACAGCGCCAAATCCCCAGCCGCTACCGATCTCCAGCACATGATCGGCCGGGGAAAGATGTAATTGCTGGCACAGCCGCTCGTATTTGGCGAACTGCGCTTCCTCGAGGGTCATCCCGTCACGCCGGAAGTAAGCACTCGAATACGTCATTGTCTCATCCAGGAACAGGCGGAAAAACTCATTACTAAGATCATAATGTTCAGAGATATTCTGCAGGGAGCCTTTCAGCGTATTGGCCCGGCTGAAATATTTTCGCCTGTTCCACCATTTCAGGATATTCAACACCAGGGTCTGTGTCTTGTTACCCGAGATGCCGGGTGCTTTTTCTACATTCAATAACGCCCAGCTGATCACTGCCGTGATATCATTGGTGTCCCACAATCCGTCTACATAGGCTTCGCCAAATCCGATGTCGCCATAAAGGATACACCGCAGGTAAAACGCCTCGTCACAGATCCGGATGCGGGCTTTCACGATCTCCGGTTCGTCGCCGATGGTCAGCCGGCTACCATCCGGCAGCTCCAGCTCCAGACAGCCTTTATCCATCCGGGCAAGCCGCCGGAGCACGATATTCTCGTACAGGCTGCTCTTTCGTGCTATATACAAGGTGTTGTCCATTATATTTTATATTCTCTGTACGCACCCCGCTGCATATCCCGGTGTGCGTCTTTTTTATGAAAAGGAATTCTCTTCCACCACAGGCGCAGGGCTTCCCAATGGATCAGTCCTATGACTTTCAGCGTGATCAGGGGAATACTGAAAAAGTAACGGAGGAGGTTGGCATCATTCAGCCGGCGACGGTTGCCGGTCAGCGTGCTGATGAAAAACCGGTTGCCTTCCGCATCGTGGTCGTCGATCCTGATGCGCAGCCTATCGTTAGGAATGTCCAGGCTGAAATCAAAGTGCGTATCCATGTCGATGAAAGGGGAGACGTAGAAGTATTTCGGCATCCGCCGCCGGAACTTTTGTCCCTGTAAGGTGTCGCGGCCCATAAAATAGGGCTTCATCTCGCGGAAGGTATTGCCGACCTCTACCACCGAACACAGTGGATGCCCCTGCTCGTCATAACAGAAGTAAAAGGACACAGGGTTAAACTGGTATCCCAGGGTACAGCAATTCGTCAGCAGCTGTATCCGGCCCTTGCCGATCGTGATATTTTGGGTCAGGAGGTAGTCGGTCAGGTGCTGGCGGATGTCTTTTGACGTGTCCGGCTTTTCCGCCGGCAGTTGCAGGTGGTCCCTGTCCCGGAAGTTAAAAAGGTTAAACCGGTTCCTGCTGAGTAGGCGCAACCGCCTGTTCAGACCATCGATCTCGTCCAGGTCCAGGTAGAACAGGAAAATCCGATATTGAAAGAAATGTTCCCTGGGGGATAACCGGTAATGTACCACATTGGCCTTGTACAAACAGGAATTCATATACTTCCAATATACGAGACCCGGGCAATTATAGTTCGGTTGTGGAAGATATTGACCACAAATCCTCCGGATTGTTCAACTCCAATAGCCTGGTACATAGCTCAACGGCGCTGGTAAAGGCGTCTTCGTGAAATCCATAGTTGAAATAGCTGCCACAGTAGTACAGCGGTCCCCCCGTATTCAGCCGTTGCAGTTCCTCCTGGGCCCGGATGGCGGGTATGTCGAACAGGGGATGGTCATAGTCTAGTTCCATCAGGATCTTCTTGTCATTCAACCCCGGATGGGGATTGACCGACACAAAATATTGCCGGTTGTCGGATACCCCCTGCAGGCGGTTCATCCAATATAAGGTGCTGGGTAATAATTGCCCATTTTGTTCTTCTATCTTGTAATTCCAGCTGCTCCAGGCCAGTTTTCGGGCCGGCATCTGCGTGGCGTCCGTGTGGAGGACGCAACGGTTGTGCTGATAGCGGAAACAATTGAGCAGCCGTCGTTCATCCGGTGTGGGCTGCTCCAGCATGGCCAGGGCCTGGTCGCCATGACAGGCCAGGATGACCCGATCGTAGCGTTCGCGGTGACCGTCGGCGGTGACGACGATCGCGCCCCCGCGGCCATCCCTTGCCAGATCCCCGCTGCCCCCACCCCCCGAATCACCCTCTTCCCGGATAACCTTTACCACCTTGCTATTGACCCGTATCCGCTGTTTGAAAGGTTGGATCAGCAATTCCCGGTAGGATTGGCTGCCTTTGTCCAATGTCCACCATTGGTGTTGAGTATTCAACCCGAGAAATCCATGATTCAGAAAAAACCGGATCAGCGTCACGGCCGGAAAGTCCAGCATTTTATCCATAGGCGTCGACCAAACCGCCGAACTCATCGGCACGAGGTATTTCCATAGCATTTCATCACCATAGCGCGCCTCCCGTACGTATTCCCCAATGCTGATACCGGCATAGCGGGGATCATCCAGGATGCGGACGCTCCCCGTATTGAAGCGGCCAATCTGCCGCAGCATGTTCCAAAAGCGAGGCCGGAAAAGGTTGCTGCGCTGGGCAAACAGATGGTTCAGGCTGGAGCCGCTGTATTCCAGCCCCGAGGGAATATGCTGGACGCTGAAAGACATATCCGTCTTTTTTACCGGTGCGCCGATCTGGCCGAAGAGACGGCAGAGATTGGGATAGGTCTGATAGTTGAAGACAATGAATCCCGTATCGATATGGACAGGTCCGGTCTGTTCTTGTACGGTCACCGTATGCGTGTGGCCGCCGATGTAGTCGTTCTGTTCATACAGCGTCAGGTCGTGCGTTGGATAAAGGAAATGGCCGCATCCCATACCGGCAATGCCTGTGCCTATGATGGCTGTTTTTGACATATGATTTCCAGGAATTCTTCAACACAATACGTCGACAGCTGACCGCCAGGGCTTTTCAGGGTATAATCGAATCCATGCGTGGCCCAGGGCAGTGTCAGCAGAAAATGCTTTACTCCGCTGTCGGCCAGCTTGTGGTTCAGCCGGGTGCTGTGCTCGTAGGCCACCAGCGGATCCTGCTGTCCATGGATCAGCATAGTAGGGACGCTATGACGGGTGACGAATGCGATCGGTGAGCTGTTAACATAATTCTGCGGCACGGCGGGATAGGAACCACCCAGATAGTCGGACATTACCTTGCGCGAGTCCATGATCAGGGGATTGCTGGGTGCGGAATAGCCCCAGACCATATCTGCCGGACCATAAAAGTCTATCACTCCTTTTATCGCTGAATCCTGCAGGGTATAGGCAGCCAGCAGGGCGATCTGCGCACCGGCTGAGCGTCCAAGTAGTACAAACGTATTCGAATCAATCGATAGTTCTGTCGCATGGCTGCGCAAGTAGTTGAGGGCCGTGTGTAAATCTTCCACCGGGATGGGGTTGTGATAGCGGGGCGCCAGCCGGTAATTGATGGCGGCTACCGTATACCCGTCCTGCGCGAGACGGCTGTTCAGCTCCGGTAATTGTTTGTTGTCACCGCCGGCCCATGATCCGCCGTGGACGACGATCACGCACGGCCTCGGCCCGGGCTGCCGGGCAGGATACAGGTCCAGGGTAAGGTTGATACCGTCAGCCGATCCATAGGTCAGTGTCCGGCTGGGGACCGGAGTGACGCCCATGCCGGTGAACATCCTTTGCCATTGGAAGGGCGAGGCCTTTTGTGCGGCCGCCATTTGCGCCTTGCCTTTGTTGATGCGGTCCACATCTCCCGAATCTCCATGCAGCTCAATGACCCGGAACGACAGTTGCAGGTTGGGGCCCAGTCCCCGGGCCGCGGTATAAGCGCGGATAACCGGTGAGAGATAGAGCACTATCGCCAGGGCGCTCGCCAGCGCATTGATCAATCCGAATCTGCCGTCATAACCACCGATCAGCAGCAGCAAGAGGGTGGCCGTTGCAAAGGTCCAGGGATAAGACTGCACGATCACCGATAATAACCATAAGGGATAGGCCGGCGCGCGAAAGACGGCCAGCAGTGAGATCAGCAGCAGGCAAAGAATAGCTATCAGGCGGAACATACGCAGGTTTTATGAAATAGATAATGACTGACGAACCATTCCTTCCCGCTGCGGTAGTTCCACAATTCAGCACAGGCCATATAGAACAGCCGCCACCGCACCCACCATCTCACCGCTTCTGTCGCGCCATAGGTCTGTACAAAGAGGGCCATGATCTCCTGCTTACGCCGGTCCATATTTTGCAGCCATGCCTCGGCTGTACGGCCATAATGTTTGCCATCCACCTGCCAGTGCTTTTCCATCAACAGGTCTTCATTAAAATACAACAGCAGGTCATCGCTGGGCATGATACCGCCAGTGAAAAAATACTGGCTCATCCAATCCGATGAATCTTTCACCTCGAAAAGGTACGCATATTCCCGATGTGAAAAGATGTGGACGAACAGTTTGCCTTCGGGTTTCAGGAAAGAAGCCACCTTTTTCATCAATAACCGATAATTGCGCATGTGCTCGAACATCTCTACGGAAACGACCCGGTCGAAGGAACCGAAAGTTGGCCCGGCAGACTGCGGGCCCGGATATCCTGTGACCAGATCTTCCGGCCCAAGCGTATTTATATCGACTGTTACCACTCGCAGGTTGGTCAGTCCGCGGGCCGAGATCTGCCTGTCGATATATTCTTTCTGTGTCCTGGAATTCGACACCACCGTAAAGTGGCTGGCCGGATACCGGGTGGCCATGAACAGGGACAGCGACCCCCAGCCACAGCCCAGTTCAAGCACTTGCTGGCCATCCTGCAGTTCTGCCCGCTGGCAGGTGAGTTGCAGCATATCCTCCTCGGCAGTACTGAGATCATTGACTCCCGGTCGCCAATATCCGCACGAATATTTAAGGTGCCTGCCCAGGCAATATTGATAGAACGCCGTCGGCACCTCATAGTGCTGCTCATTGGCATCGGTCGTATGAATGGCGATAGCGGAGGTGCTTAGTTGTTCGATCAGGGCAGACAGATGCGCCTGCTGGGCATCCGGGCTCCCTTTGTCCTCATCGCGCAGCCGTTGCCGCAATAATTGTCGGATGGCGGGGCGCAGCAGGAAGTCCGGTATCCGGTCTTTTTCTAGTATTGAAGTGTACCACATCAGGCATTTTTTTTAAACCATGGTATAAATACGCTGGTTTGACGCTGATAGTTTTCGTAAGCGGCTCCTTTTGTCCGGAGGCTTTGTTGTTCTGTGGCGGGTATACCGGTGACTTTTAATAGCAAATAGAGGATAAAGAGGGGACTAAAAAGCGCTAACCAGCCGTAGGGGGATCCAAGGGCATAGATGAAATAGGCCAGCCATAGCAGCCACTCGAAGAAATAATTGGGATGTCTGGAGTAATTCCACAGCCCTGCATTGCAAACTTTTCCTTTATTGGCGGGATCTTTTTTGAAAGCCGCGAGTTGATGATCGGCAGCCCACTCGCCAATGACAGCAACCAGCCAGAGGATGGCTCCTGCATACTCCCAGCCTGATAGGGCGGAGTTGGTGTTAGCGGTGCTGATAAAGAACGGAATAGCCAGGAGTACGTTACTAAAGGCCTGTACCTGGAAGAACCAGAAGAATTTCCTGTCGGCATGAGGCGCCCATTCCTGACGTAGCTGCCGGTAACGCCCTTCTTCTTCGTCCAGGTGACTGATCACTCTTTTCCCCAGATGAGACCCCAAGCGTATTCCTGCGATGATCACCATGGCGGCGATCATCGCCTTTCTGGGGCCATAGCCCTGGCCTAGCACAAATAGTAACAGACCGATAACGGGGAAATTGAATGCCCAGAAAATATCCACCACTCCTGCGTTGCGTACCCGTTTAGCCCATATCCACACCATGACCATGATAAGGCTGCATGCGAACAGGCATATCAGCACGCTGATTATCATGCTTCTACTTCCTCAACTGTAGACATTGGAGTCTCCAGCTTTTTTCTTTCCATCCGCAGGTATCGGCGTTCAGGCTGTTTCCTCAACCGGATGATGTGTACGGCGTTTAAAGCGCGGATGACCTGCCAGGTGGGGTCGAATTCAAACCATTTCTTGGCGAAGTTGGCGTCGTTGGGGCGCTTATGGTGATTATTCTGGAATAATTCCCCCATCATCAGGAAATCCATCGGCAGGGAATTTTTGCTATGATCGTGATTGTCATAGTTGGAATAGCCATATTTATGACCGCACCAGTTGACGGTGGCGCCATGGATAGGACCCATGAAAAAATGGATCGGCAGGAGCAGGAACATCCACCAATGGGTGGCAAAGGCTACGTAGAAGGCAACATATAACAGACCGAAACTGATCCTGGTGACCCAAAGGTCGCCGATCCGGTCGATGAGAGGCCAGGTGGGGTAATTGCCGCGAAAAGCGGGTTCGGGCTCCTTCTTAAAGAGCAGGTAGTCCATGTAGATGTTCTTCGTCTCGATCGTCATGGACCACACATCCTTGAAAAAATGAGGTGAGTGGGGGTCTTTTTCCGTATCGCTATAGGCGTGGTGCATCCGGTGGAGGATGGCATATGCCCGGGGATTCAGAAAGGACGATCCTTGTGTGAGGAAGGTAAAGCTGTAGAAGAATTTCTCCCAGAACTTATTCATCTTAAACATCTTGTGCGAGGAGTAGCGGTGCAGGAAGAAAGTTTGCGAGAACAGGGACAAAAACCAGTGGCACAGAAAAAACACTAAAATAACCATAATCAGAATATATAAAACCGTGTAAAAGAGAAACGAAATTAGGATGTTTTTGGTTCATATATTCAAAAAGAAAAGTGAAGTTTGTGGGAGATGCTAAAGAACTACCTCACTATCGCCTTACGCCATATCCGCGCGGGTAAAGCTTACTCTTTCATCAATATTCTGGGTCTGGCCGTAGGCCTGGCTGTCTGTCTGGTCATCCTGCTTTATATCTTCGAAGAGACGTCCTATGACCGCCAGCATCCCGGCGCCGATCGTTTCTATCGGATCAATACCTCCTTCAGAAGTAAAACCGACCACAGTCAGATTGCCAGCTCCAATCCGAATATTGCGGCCGGCCTTCGGGCGGATTTTCCGGAAGTGGAAGCCGTTACCCGGCTGCTGACGTCCCTTCCCGGCGAGCGTCCTATTTTACTGGATTATGACAACGGAAAGGGGCATGAAGTGTTCTATGAAAAGCTGCCCTGTTATGTGGACGCTAATTTTTTCGATCTCTTCAGCTACAAATTCCTATGGGGTGATGCACATAGCGCCCTGCTGCAGCCTAACACGGCGGTCATCACGGATGATCTTGCCCGGCAGCTCTTCGGCAATGCCGACCCGGTCGGTAAAGTCTTTCAAGCGACCAGCTCAGGCGCCGACAGCAGTTGCATGTATACTATAAAGGGAGTAGTGCGTGCCATCGGTCCTTCGCATATCGAGGCGCGTCTCTTCCTTTCGATGGACAATGACAATGTACGGCCCTGGTTGAAGAATAAGACCAACTGGGCTACGCATAATCTCTTCCTTACCTATGTCAGGCTGAAAAAGGGCGCCGACCCGGTCGCTTTTGAGAACAAGCTGAATCCCTTTTTGCGCCGGCATGGGAATGCGGATATCGAGGCGGCGGGGGCGGAACGGCTTCTGTCCATACAGCCGGTCACTGCCATTCATCTGCATTCCAGCCTGTCTCATGATATTTCGGTCAACAGCAATATTTCCTACCTGTATATCCTGGGCTCTATCGCGGCTTTTACGCTGCTGATTGCCTGTATCAACTTCATGAACCTGGCCACTGCGCGGTCGCAAAAACGGGCAAAAGAGGTCGGTGTGCGTAAAGTCATGGGTGCGTTGCGCGGCAGCCTGATGATACAATTCCTGGGAGAATCTTTAATAACTAGCTTTATTGCGTTTCTTCTGGCCTTGTCGCTGGTACTGATTTTTTTGCCTGTTTTCAACAGCCTGGCGCAGCGGCAGCTGCGACTGTTCGAATACCCGTCCATCCTTGGCCTGATGGCGGGACTGGCCTTGTTCACCGGGGTGCTGGCGGGGTTATATCCTGCCATCTATCTTTCTTCCTTTCGTCCCATACGGGTGTTGAAAGGCCAGTTGGTTAACAGTCTCTCCGCTTTGTTCCTCCGCAAGGGTCTGGTGGTTTTTCAATTTACGATTGCAGTATTCCTCATCCTGGCCGCCATGGTGATTGGGCAGCAATTGAACTTTTTAACCAGCCGGGACCTGGGGTTCCAAAAAGATCAGCAGATCGTCATTCCATTGCGGACATCACATGCCGCTGCTTCATTGGAAGCGCTCCGGCGGGCTGAAGCTGCTGACCCCAATGTATTGTCGACGGCGGGTGGAACGACCTATCCCGGTCAGACACCGTTTAATGATATACGTTTTTATGCAGACAACAAGACAGTCGCAGAGGGCGCCAATATTCCTTTCGGCCGCGTCGGCTATGATTATATAGAGACCATGGGGATGAATATATTGTATGGCCGGGCATTTTCCCGAGACTATCCTGCCGACTCGGATGGGTTCATCTTCAACGAAACCGCGGTTCGGCAATTGGGGCTTGACCCGGCTACCGCCGTGGGAGCCCGCATTCACTATGACGGTGGGGGCCGGCAGTTTACCGAGACCATCACCGGTGTTGTCAAAGATTTCAATTTCCAGAGTTTGCGCGAACCTATCCATCCTTATGGCATTACCCTTGACTATAACGATTACAGGTATTTCTTCATTCATACCCGCACCGCTGATTACGGGTCGCTGCTGCAACGCCTCACGGCAACCTGGCAACGGCTCAATCCCGGTATTCCTTTCGAATATTCTTTCATCGACCAGGATTTCCAGCGGACGTATGACCAGGATGAGCGCGGCGGGCGGGTCATCAGCGCTTTTACCGGATTGACGATTTTTATCGCCTGTCTGGGTCTCTTCGGACTAGCCGCTTTTACGGCCGAGCAGCGGCGCAAGGAGATCGGTATCCGTAAGGTGCTGGGCAGTACGGTCAGGGGCATCGTTGTGCTGCTATCGAAAGACTTCCTCCGGCTGGTCGCTATCGCTATTCTGATCGCCGTTCCCCTGGCTGGCTGGGCCATGCACCGCTGGTTGCAGGAGTTCGCTTACCAGGTACCATTAAACGTCTGGATATTTGTGGCTGCCGCCGTGCTGGCTATTGCCATAGCTTTGCTGACGATCAGTTGGCAGGCTATCCGGGCAGCGCTGGCCTCACCGGCCGGCAGCCTGCGAGCGGATTAAAAAAATATTTCCTCGCATATTAAATTAAAGTTACATGTAATAAATCCATTGCGATTGATCCGAATAACCAGCATAAATAAGCGAATCTTCGGGCAAATTAAACTTGGATGAAAATTTCGTGAAATAACGTGTTAGTAAATCGTTTTAGTAAGTTAGGTTGGTGAATCAGGCAATAGCGGAACGACGCAGCTCAAAGACATTTTTTTTGTCGGTGCTATTTGTTTGCAATAAAATAATATAACTTTAGGATAGCAAGCC
>JAMFSL010000320.1 GCA_026225275.1 Puia dinghuensis | reverse complement strand
TCCCTGTTTGGACGTAAGGGTCTGGTAATTTGCAGGGCCAGCACATTTTCGCCGTCATAACGGATGTATTTTGTTATATCCAGTTCGATGATCCTGAAAGGCCCTTTCACCTGCGATGAGTCCGCGATCTTCATCCCGTTCAGCCAAACAGAAGCATTATAATTAATACCATGCAGCTTCAGCAGGATGCGTCGCCCCTCAACTGCCTTCGGCAAATCGAATCCCCGCCGGAACCACCAGGGTTTATCCATCTTCGGGTCGCTTAACTTTTGCAAGTTCTGTCCCATGAATACGTCGAATGGATAGACTTTATTCGCTATCAATCCGCCGAGGATCGTCGTGGGGACACTGACAGTATACCAATCCTTTGCATCGAACGCAGTCATTGAAATCCGGGTTCCCTGCGAAGTGTCAGTCACCCCGGATTGCATTTTCCAATCGCTCTTTAAGAGCCATTGCTGCGGCGGAATGGGTTGAGCCGTGACGGGCGGAATGGATGCCAGGCAAAGGCCAAGCCCGGCAAGCAATATATGCACTTTCATTACGACAAGATACTAACATTTTTTACATTCAACTTCTTGCGTATATTATGCCGATGAACATTAGTAAGGTATATCGATGTGTACCGAACAGCCTTCCCCGATGGAGCTTTCTATGGTCATTTGTCCGTTGAAAGATTCAATTCGGTTCATCATATTGGAAAGACCGATGCCCTTCCTTTTCATATTCACGTCGAATCCTTTCCCGTCGTCTTTCATTTCAATGTGCAACGCATCGTTCTCTGCTTGAACGGAAATATCGATTTTACGGGGCGATGCATGTTTGACGATATTGTTGATTTGTTCCTGGATGATACGATATATATTTAATTTGAGGTCATCGTTCAATTCCCGGTTGTCCACATTATATATGAATACCGTGTTAATCGGGGTGTTTTCGCGCAGCCCGTCAAGCAGTGACTGTACCAATTCACGAAGGTCTACATTTTTTAATGGGGTTACATGTCTGCTGCTTAGCAGTCTGATTTCCTGGATCGAACTATCGATTAGTTCCATGGGGTATTTAACCAGATCCTTCAGCACTTCGTTGCCCTGTCCGGCTGAGGACAAAAATAATTTAGAACTGGCCAGTATCTGGCTAATATTATCATGCAGCTCCTGGCCGATATGGTTCCTCTCCTTTTCCTGGGCATTAAGTATAGCTCTGGTGATTTTTTTCTGCTCCTGGACCTTTTGATTCAATATTTCCTGCTCCATTGCACGAAAAGCTCTTTCGTTCTTTGTACGCTGAGTCACGTCGCGGGAAAAACAAGCGGTTCCGATAATCGCATCTCCATTTCGAAGCGGATAAAATGAAATTTCTGACCAGACATCGGCAGGATAATCCAGTCTATCTAAAATGGTAAAGGTGTCCCCTTTTAAGGCCTTTTCATATAATATTTTGAAGGTGTTCCAACGATTCTCATTGGCATAGGATGAAAAAATATTTTCTCCTTTTCGAAGCGGTTTTCCGCTTGTCAGAATGGCGACTTTATTGAACGCCTCATTGGAAGTGATCAATTGAAGATCCATATCAATGCTCCACATCAAATCATCTGTATTGTTGATCAGTGCCGCGAGATTATTTCGATCAAAATCAATTTTATCCTCGGCCACCTGCTGAACCCTGGCATGACGCTTTTCGCTTTGCACACGCTCCAGGCCGGCTTTTTCTTTCAATTGGTTCTGAAAAAGAAGTTCTTGGTTGGCAATAATCAGCTCTTGCGCCCGTTTCTCCTTCTCCCGATTTTGAAAATCGAGTTCTTTGTTCGCGACGACCAGTTCAGCCGCCCGCTCTTCCTTCTCTTTATTCTGAAAGACAAGCTCTTTATTGGCGACAATTAGCTCTTGCGCCCGTTTCTCTTTCTCCTGGTTTTGAAAGGCGAGTTCTTTGTTCGCGATAACCAACTCAGCCGCCCGCTTTTCCTTCTCTTTGTTTTGCAGGAAATATTTGCCGCTGGTAATTAATAGGACAACAGCGAATATGCCTACTACAATGAGCATGAGTACCGAAAATAATTTGAACACCGCCACGCTGCGTTCGTTTGCCTGCATTCGTTGCTTAAGCAATCCGTTTTCTTCCTGCTGAATGGCAGCAGTAACCCGGGCAATGCGGTCGGCATAGTATTTGCCGTGGTCGGTCGCAATAAAGGCGACTGCCTGTGCGAATCCCTTTTTATTCCTTATCTCGACTGTTTGAAACGAAAAAGTCAGGTACTGTTTCATATAAAGGGTAAGTGAGTCCATACGCACCTGCTGGGCGGCATTGTCCAGGGTCAATTGCCTGAGTAGCGCTATAGAGGCAAAAATTACTTGCGGAGTCACATTGGTTTTTAGGAAGGCACTGTCATTGGTGATAACACATCCCTGCGAAGCAAGTTCTATATCTTTGGCAACTGAAAATACATTGCCTGATTCGTAAATTACCCTCTCGGTATGCTGCACCCATTGTTCCGAGTTGACAAGTTTTTGGTTGCTCTTATAATCGGAGTAACCTATTAACCCAACGCTAATGAGGGTAATAATCGAGAGATAAATGAGCCTTTGGCTTTTAGGTGGCATTGAATCTTAGTTAAGGAGTTGCAGGTCTGGATGCTCAAGTCCCGGGGCAAAAACAGTTGAATGACACTGTCCTTCTTCTATTAATGAGATATGAGAAACCTGCAAATGAGATGGCACGTAAAAGGTAGACTATTTCGGCCTGTTCATATTCCATAAGTGGAATGAATGCTATATAATTCAGTGGTTTTATGGAATTTTAATGGTAAACCCTAGTAAAAAAGGACTAATTCGCCACAACAATTATATGCCCTCCCGCCCTCACCGGTACCTCGACATAAGACACAGTATGTCCCCACTTATCCTGCTGCTGCTGCATGGGCCTTGCTCGCCCCGAGACGGTAGCGCTGGCATGCATACCCGAAAACTCCGCCCGCCAGATGACCGCCTTTGACCCAGTATTGAAAAAAGCGGATTTTTGTGACCCTATATGCCTGACTGAAATCTTGGTCCCGAGTACCGGCAAATCCGCAAGCCACGCATCGCCATCTCCTGAATGCCGATAAAAAGTTGACACCGTCCTGGTTCCCGGCAGCACGTTCACGCCCATCAATCCCATCACTACCGCCTGCACGACTCCAAATGATACTTCGGGGTATTCCCTGCGTGGAGTGCGGGGATCGGCTAGGTACAGGATGGTTTGCCGGGCTGTATCCCAATACCCCTCCCGGTAAAATAGAAAAGGTAAATAGGAGGTATTCTCCATATTCCATTTGACGGAGGCCAGATGGTCGATGGTACGCCGGGCCCTGGCCGTATCATGCAGTGCGTCGAACCAGAGCAGGAAGGTCTCCCCTTCTCCCGATCCGAAGCGACCATCGTTACTGTACCAGGTATGGTAGCGCCCAAGGGAATCGTCCCACCAGTCGGCCTCGAGGCGAGTTCGATACCGCTCCGCTTTCAGCAGATATTTCTCCGCGTCAGCAGTTTGGCCACGCTGCCGCAAAATATCCGCGTAGGTCATCAATCCCCGGTACAAGGCTGCCACCAGGTCGACTCCAACTTTCATGTTGGGAATACCCTCAGAGTAAGAAGGCAATCCCCGGCATCGATCGAATTTTTCCGACTCCACATACGGTACCGGTGCATTGGGATGTGCGGGCCTGGTCAGCAATGAGTCTGCCTGCAGTACCCAACTGTCGATATACGGCCCTACCGATTTTTCCTGGAAGTTCCTGAACAGCGGATCGCAAATATATGAACTATCACCGGTCCACGCGGCCAGCCGCCAGGTAGCCGAAAGCACATCGAAATTCGCATCCAGGTTATACCAAAACTCCCGGTCGCTCCGGTAGTCGTCAGGCGCCGGCAGACCCATCTTGTTCATTTCCCAATACGTACACCAATCCTTCGTTCCCGATATATTCCGGGCAAATAGCGTCAGCATATTTTTGTTCTCCGCATCCAGGCCCAGGATCGCTCCACCGACGGATTGATGCGATACGTCCCGCATGCAAAACGCATTTCTTGGCGGCAGGGCCGACTCATACCAGGGACCTACCGGGTCACCAGGCTTGCCCTTGTAATGCAAGGCCTGCTCTTTTGCCCAATGGAATGCCCGTGTCATAGCGGTATCGGAAGAGCCAAACCTGACCCCTTGCGCAGGCACGGTTAGACACAAGACTGAAAACAACGCAGTACTAAGCGATCGTAGCATATAAATATCATTGATTAGTTCACGACTATCGGCCATTCACGAATGCCGGCCGTCCACGACTATCGGCCGGATTCCGTCCCACATGACATCCTTCACGACCTGACCGGATTTCGTTACCAGCACGTGCCGCCTGCGCACAACAATACTCCAATCGCCCCCAAAAGCCTGCATGTGCTCCAATGACATCGAGGCCCACCCCGTCGGCAGCCGCGGCATGACAGAAAATTTTCCCAATCCCAGCGGCTCGATCCCGAAAAGCCCTTCGGTCATTACCCTGCAATACAATGCGCTTTCCGCCGACAATTGCCGCTGATCGCCTTCCGGCCACGCTTCTACCGGATAGGGAACGTGCTCCCCTACCAATCGCGTACGGGAGTAGTAGGAGAAATACCGGTTACAAATGTCCGTCGCTCCCGCATAGAACAGCCCTCTGAACGCATACAGCGTAGCCCTGTCCCAGAAAGTACTGTCCCCCTCCGCCGTCAGTATTCCGTTCTTTGTCCATAGCTCCGGCGACAGCAAAGCCTTGATCGTTTGCGGCGCCTTGTCGAAAATGCCCATCACCAGCGGCATACAGATCCATGCTCGTAAGACCGTGTTGCCATCGTAATATTTGTAGGTATCGTAACCGCTTACCCGGGCAGAAAAATATTGTCCAATCTGTTCCCGAAGTCGCGCGGCCTCAGCAGCCAGACGCGATGCCGTCTGCGGGTCGCCTAATGAGGCCGCTAAGCGGGACGCGTATAAGAACCCGCCATAGGCCAGCACATTTGTCGATAGGTTGATCTTCCCGGCGGGAAATCTCCCCTCCAATTCGTCCGATTCGCTGACGATCACCCCGTCTTTGGTCTCCCTGCGCCGCAGGTAGGCGAGACACCAGTCGATCAACGGCCAAAGCCTCCTTGCCTCGATGGTATCCCCGGAGGCCAGGGCAAAGCGGGATGCTCCATAAGCGATCATAGCCTGGTCGCCGCGGTCTCCCGCACCCTGCCAGACGGTATCACCTTCGGCAACGATGGAACTCGGTATGGGTTTGTAATCCGGGTTCATATAGGACCCAAACATCCTAAACGTATTTCTCGCAGCTTCGACCCCGCTCGCATTGCCGAGAAAGGGAAAAAAAGGACTCGCATACTCTGCCTGGTCGTTCGCCCAGATGGCCGCATAGTATTGGCCGCCGCCGGGGGAATGCATCAGACCCGCCTTGGTATCGTAAATGCTTTCCGTCGCCCGCAGTTTCGCAAAGGCGAACAATCGATCGATGGTATCGTTGGGGGTCTTCAATACCAATGATCCAAAGATACCATTGACCATCCCTACCCGCCGTTGCAATTCGTACTCCGCTGAAAACGCGTAGCCATCTTCCCTTTGCCTGCGGACCGAGATAACATAAGAAAAAGAGACGCTGCTACCTGGCATCAGAACCGCATCGCCGCCATCGTAAGTCCGGCGACTGACGACAAAGGGCCCGTCTATCTCATTCTTTCCATCCGTAATACTATCGTTGGTAATAACAGGGATATGTAACCGTAATTTTACCGGTCCGGAATTAGTAAGGATATAGGACTCCAGATAAGCCCGCTTATCCACAGAGGGAAAGATCGTCCGCCGGATCATGAGGGATGTTTGGGTGCGGCTCACACCTCGCAGCAGCCCCCGGATATAGAATGACACCGGCTTCTCGACGATCGGCTGATCGTCGACCAGGATGGAATCCGCTATGTGGTCGGAAAGTTTCAGGGTATAACTCCCGCGGGTATCATTGGGTATCTTCCTCAAACCCGGGAATACAAGCTGTTGCCTAAGGTCAAGTCGCCCTGAGGCTCCGGTCCCGTAGGTAATGATCGCCGCTATCCCCTTCCCAGCCATCTCGAGGTGATCGGTGTGGACGTCCACTGCGCCAACTTCCCAATAAATACCCCCGTCCCCGGATAGCTTCCATCGGTCCCCTGAAACAGCCATGGCCACATGTTGCGCCACCACCGGCCCCCGTTGAATGTCCAATGACCGAGGCTGCGCCGTCACTGGCCCCGCCCAGAAGACAAGCCCCCAAAGTAATACTCGCATCATCATCATAACTAGTCTGTTCTGTTCTGCAAATATAAGACATTCGACTTGCCCTGCGCCAGTCGGCTATCGGGCAATTCCTGCCGGTGAAAACAGCAGGAACATGGCTGCCATCGCGGCGAGCAGCAGGATCGAGTAGATATGCCGGTTCTTCCAGGGCGCCAATTCCACTTTGTTGTTGACTCGTTGTCGATAGGGCTCCTTCATTGGCCATAAGCGGCCGATCACAAGCATAAGACTGGCAGTTATCACGAACAGGACGGCCAAAAGATGCAAAAAATGCAATGGCACATGGACTATCGTCTGGCTCAATCCATAACAGGTGATAAAGAAAAGCAAACCCAGCTTCGCGGCCAGCGGCGGCACCCGTGTGGTGACCATTCCGATAAAGATCACCGTAAAGATCGGAACGTTGAAAAAACCGTTGACGGTTTGTACATAGGTATAAAAGCCATTACGTGCGAAGATCAAAAAGGGCGCAATGCACATCGCCAGAAAACATACCCCCAACTCGAACCATTTCGCCACCCGGACCATGGCCTTTTCC
>JAMFSL010000319.1 GCA_026225275.1 Puia dinghuensis | reverse complement strand
GGGGCGGCGATGCTGAATAAAATGATGGAATCCCATTGGCTGAGACGTACTGCACATTCCCGTGCGGTGGTAGTGACGGCAAAGGGACAACAGGCATTAACGACACATTTTAATATTCAAATTTGATTATGACCATTGTCAAGGACGATTTTTCAATTTCCACGGACCGGGAGCGATTGGATTTGCAGGTTATACACGATTTTTTATCTAAGGAATCTTACTGGGTTCAGGGAATATCTTTAGAAAAAGTGATACTGGCGGCGGATCATTCGCTAAATTTTGGTGTTTATCATCAGGATCGACAGGTAGGTTATGCCCGGGTCATCACGGACTTCACGCGTATTGCCTATCTCGCGGATGTTTTCATTATTACGGCTTATAGGGGTAGAGGGCTGTCCAAGTGGTTGGTCAAAACAATCCTGGGTCATCCCGATTTGCAAGATCTCCGGCGCTGGATGCTGCATACCAAAGATGCGCACGGTCTTTATCAGCAGCTGGGCTGGACCACTGCGGTCAAGCCGGAGACCTACCTGGAAATTTATAAACCCAATATCTACAAACAATGAGCATTCGGTTGGCACAATCGAGCGATGGCCCCGCTATTAAAAGATTGCTAGATCAGCTGGGCTATGCAGGGACGGGTCATTTTCTGCCGCAAAAGCTGGAGAGGATGCTGGCCGATCCCGATGAGCGGGTACTGGTGTACGAGACAACAGTGGGAGTTGTAGCGTTTGTGTCTGTGCATTTTATCCCGCAGATCGCCGTAGCCGGAGATTTTGCCCGGATTAGTTATTTTTCCGTCGATGATTCTGTGCGTGGCCAGGGTATCGGCCGGGAGATGGAAGAATATGTCGTGATGCTGGCGACGGAGCGGGGGTGTGATCGCATAGAGGTGCATTGTCATGAGCGCAGGGTTGAGGCGCATCGTTTTTATTTCAGGCAGGGGTTTGGGGAGTCGCCGAAATATCTGATGAAGAGGTTGAGTGATCAGTCATGAAGATCCATCCACACCGTCATATCCGACGGACCGCGATTGGCCCAGGCGAAATAGGGGATCAGGCGGATCGGGATGTTTTTTGCTGGTGTTGATGATAGTTCGTGATAAAGTTTGCCGGTATCGGCGGTGGCGGTAGGCAGCCATTTGGCTGTGCCTTCGAGTGCCATCAGGTGGCTGTTGCCGATAGTCATGGGGATAGGGGTGAGTTGCACGTTCGACGGCATAGAGATATCGAAGATGGAATGGGTGGAATCGAGGTCGGGTGATTCCAGGCAGTAGACGACAGGGCCGCGTCTGACGGCTACCTGGCCGCGGGTTTCTTCTACCTGTGGATTAGCTTGTATTAACACGGCGGGCATGGGCAGGTTGAGGGTGATGATGTCGCCGGATTTCCAGGTGCGATGGATTTCGGCGTAGGTGCCGGGAGTAAGCGGCGAGGTAGGAGAGGGGGCGGTGGTCGAACCGTTGCCGACGGGGACAGATTGGCCGTTGACGGAGAGGCTGGCGCCATGTGACCAGCCGGGAATGCGGAGGAAGATAGAAAAGGGGGTAGTTGATGCCTGTTGGATCGTCAGGGTGACCCTTCCGTCCCATGGGTAGTCGGTCTGCTGGGTGAGGCGCAGCGGAGCGCCGGGTTGGGTCGCGGATTTGTCGGGCAGATGAGTCGAGAGCGTATTTCCGCCATATAGATTTACCCACAGCCCTTTGGGCGACAGGCTGTACATGTAATCGGAGATTTCGGCCATCGTTCGCGCCAGATTGGGTGGGCAGCAATTGGATAATGCGATATATTCTTTCCGGCCACCCGACCAGCGAAGATCGTAGGGAAAGGCACGCGAGGCCCGCAGCGGATTGGTATAGAAATAACGATCGCCGTCAAGACTGACACCGGAAAGTACACTGTTGTAAAGCGCCTGCTCCAATACGTCAGCATAACGGGCCTGCCCGGTCACCAGCAGCATGCGCCAGTTCCACAGCAGGTTACCGATATTGGCGCAGGTTTCGTTGTGCGCGGTCGTGTTGGGTAACTGGTAATCGCGGCCATAGGCCTGGTGAACCTCCTGGATCTGCGGCGGGCTATAGGATACCGCATCCGGCGATACGCCGTCATACAAGGCGCCGCAGCCACCCGTGATATACATCTTCCGATTGGTGACATCCGCCCAGATCTGATCGAGGTTATGCCACAGCGAATCGTTCCCCGTCTCGGCCACGAGATCGGCGACACCGGCATAGAGGTAATTGGCTCTCACTGCATGACCCATAGCGGTAGTCTGACTGCGGAAGGGTACCCGATCCTGATTATCGTCAGTTCCGTTCGTCACCAGCCCGCGGATATCGATGAGATTAGTGGCCAGCTGCAGGTAGACTGGATTACCTGTAGTCCTGTACAGTTCGATAATACCCATATAATGCGAAGGGCAGATGGCATTGCGCGCCAGTTCGGGAGAGGAGCGGTTGTAAAAAGCAGCCAGGTAATCTGCCGCCTTGATCGCTACCTGCAGGAGTGTGGTTTTGCCCGTGGCCCGATAATGGACACAGGCGGCAGTCATCAGGTGGCCCATATTATAGGTCTCGAAATTAAGGCGGTCTTCGAAGGCGGTAGATTGACCGGGATGCTGCCGCTCTTCGATAAGGGTTGGCGTGTGGATATAACCGTCAGGTCGCTGGCAACGGGAAATGACGGCGATAGCCTGGTCCATCAGCGTGTCGAGGTGTTTGTCTTTGGTGATGGCATAGACGGCAGCAACACCTTCCAGTAATTTGTAAAAATCCCCGTCATGAAAAGGGGGCCCGGCATGCGAGCCCGTGTCGAGACCCGCTGCGATCTCAAAATTGGTAAAGGCATGGCTGATTTTCGGGTCGTGATAGATCCGCCACAGATGAGGGATCATCGAATCCCGGCATACGGCAAAGCGTTCGGCCCAGAAGCCGCGGGTCCATTGGACTTCGCCCATATTGACGCTTGCGAGGGTGGCATGCGGGCTGGCCGTGGTATTGACGAGGGCTGCGGCCTGCGGTAGTGGCGAGGCGGGGAAGGCGCTTATAATATCTTTTCGCCGGTCTTCCGGCTGCACGATCAGTTGCTCTACCTTGCCATGCTTCAACGTTGCCTCTATGATAGTAGAATAAGGCGCATAGAGTTTGAAATGAACATCCACATCACGCGGCCAGGCGGGGAATAAAAATATTTTCTTCCCATCCGTCTGCATCAGCATCTCCTGCAGGCCGATCATGC
>JAMFSL010000318.1 GCA_026225275.1 Puia dinghuensis | reverse complement strand
GGGTTTTGTGCCAGGGTCGCGAAGCACAGACAAACAGAGCAAAAGACCGAAGCGATAGACCTTTTCATCGGCAGCTGATATTTAGTCTTCTAAGATACGGTTTTTGGGTAATATAGAAGACTTACCGGGTTAGCGGCCGCCGGGCGGACACCACATCTTCAGGAACTCCGCCATCATCGTCGTCTTATGGAGGATAGTACCTTCCCCTTCGGTGATACCGTGCGTACGATTGGGATAGGGCATGAAGCTGAACTGGCGATTGTATTTAATCAACTCGTTCAATAACATTTCCTCGCCCTGGTAATTGACATTATGATCGCCGGTGCCATGCATGATCAGCAGATGGCCCTGAAGATTCTTCGCATAGGTAAGCGGGTTACATTTTAAATACCCTGCCCGGTTTTCGGGTAGGACTCCCATGAATCGTTCTTCGTAGATCGTGTTATAGATCAGCTGATTGGGAACGCCGGCGCTGGCGAGGCCGACCTTATAGATCTCCGGATAGCGGAAGAGGAGGTTCTGTGTGGTAGAGCCGCCGCCGCTGCTGCCGAATACCGCCACCCGGGAAGGATCGATGAAGGACCATTTCAGGATCTCGCGGGCTGCAGCCGCCTGGTCGTTGACATTGATCCAGCCGACATTTTTATAGATGCTCTTGCGCCATGCCCGGCCTTTGGGGGTTGGGGCGCCGCGCCCTTCGACCGACACGAAGATATAGCCGCTATCCACATTGAAGAAGGTGGCGCCTCTGCTGCCGATGCCGGCGGCGTCGGTGACTGTTGCGCCAGCGGGTTCGGAATAGGTATAGAAAACAACCGGATATTTTTTCGTCGAGTCGAAGTTCACCGGTTTGGTGACCCAGGCATCCATGGTGACGCCATCGGCTGTCGTCAACTGAAAGAAGGTCGTACGGGCGCCGTTAGGGATTGCCGTGAGTTTGGTCGATAGAGCTGCGGCGGGATCGATGGGCTTGTTGTCCGGCATCTCCAGCCATTCCGAGGCCGGGGCATAGAGATGGCTGGAGAAATTATGTTCCGCCCAATGGCCGTTGGGTGAGAAAGTGTAGGAATGCGTTCCGGCCAGACCGGCAGGCGTCACTCGCGTCGCCGCTCCCGGCTTATTCAGCGGAGCGCGGTACAGGTAGCGTTGGGTGGCATTATCCGGCGAAGCGCCAAAATAAACGAAGCCTTTCTTTTCATCCCAACCGCTAATGCTGGTGACGTCATAGTTACCTTTCGTGAGGAGCATTTCCTTGCCGTCGAGGCCGATCTTATACAGATGACGCCAGCCATCTTTCTCGCTGGCCCAGATAAAGCTTTTGCCGTTTTCCAACCAATCCCAGCCGGTGATGCCGGTGTGGGCCCAGAAGGGTTCGAGGTCTACCCAGGCAGAATCCGTGTCCGTGTAGATCGTCTTGCTGTTGCCTGTTGCCGGCTCGCAGAGGATGAGATTGGTGCTGTTCTGCGCTCGGTTAAACTGTTGGACGATAATATGACCGCCATCGGGTGTCCATTCCATGCGGTTGATATAATGACTGGAAGGATCGCCGTCGATGTTCATCCAGCGCGTTGTCTTTGCATCGACCGACAGTACGCCGATTTTTGCTTCGGCGATAGGGGTGCCGACTTTCGGGAAGGGGATCGGGATCATCCTGGGATAGATACTGTCCGTGTTATCGATCATATAGAAGGTGCCGACTTTCGACAGGTCCAGCTGCCAATAGGCGATCTGTTTGCTGTCGGGGCTCCAGCGGAAGCCGTCGATCGTATAAAGCTCTTCGCTGTAGGCATAGTCGAACCAGCCATTCAGACGATTGTCGTTGCCATCAGTGGTCAGCGGGGTGACGCTCTGGCTGGCGAGGTCTTCCATGTAAATATTATTATCATATACGAATCCGACCTTGCTACCGTCGGGGGAGAGTTTGGCATTCAGCAGGTAGGCTGGTGGCAATGGGTAGGTGAGTACCGGGATGGCGGGGAGATTGGCGGCTATGCGGGATAGCTGGTTTGTCTTCCGATCGAATAGCCAGCAGGCGTAGAAGGCGTCGTGGTAGATCCTTTTTGGAGACGCGTAAAGCAAGATCTTCTGCTCGTCGTCGCTGAGTTGGAACGTCAGTCCATCGCCGCGGCCGGGTCGTGCGCCGGGTCTGGCGCCATTGGCCGATGGGTCGCGGCTGGGGAGGCCCAGGGGAGCGAGTTGATCGGCGGTGACGAGGGTAGTCTTCGTCATCGCGGGCAGGGTTGTTTCGACGATGGCGTTGTTTTCGACGCTGAAGTAGCTATTGCCGTCCTTGCTGAACGTCAATTGGGCATGTAATGCGACGGGTAAGGTGAGGGCGAGAGCGAAGAGGAGCTGCAGGCGATACATAAGCGCGTTGTTTTGCCCAAGGTATTGCCGGCGAGCGTATTGCGGTTTATTGTTCTTGACGGATGATGCGCGGATATTAACCGGTTTAGCGGGGCCGGAAAGCTGTAAATCTTGTAATATTTTCCGGGAATTATATAAAAATTGGGCCTGCAGACTCAAGTAACTTTATTTGAACATGGTAAGATCATTCACATGGTAAGATCATTCATCAGAGGGACAGGCAGCTTTATACCGGACAAAGTTCGATCGAATCATGATTTTGCTT
>JAMFSL010000317.1 GCA_026225275.1 Puia dinghuensis | reverse complement strand
TCAGAGCCATTCACTATCCTCCCATCAAAGACGAGCCCAAGTCGGCTATAAGGGCCGAACAACATGAAGATATCAACCTGATAACCTTGCTCGTCGGCGCCTCCGCGGACGGACTGCAGATCCTCTCTAAACAAAACGAATGGGTCCCGGTCACTTCCCTGTCCGACCAGATCGTTGTCAACGTGGGTGATATGCTGCAACGACTGACTAATAATAAGCTGAAATCCACCACCCACCGGGTCGTGAACCCGCCAAGGGAACTGTGGGGCACGTCCCGCTATTCCATTCCTTTCTTCCTTCACCCGAGGAGTAGTATGAGCCTGGCCTGCCTGTCAGGCTGCATTGACGCCGCGCATCCCAAAGAATACCCCGATGTAACGGCGGGTGAATACCTCGACGAACGCCTGAGAGAGATTGGGCTGAAGAAATAGAGGCCGCCCATCCCCCGCATTTGCCTTTCATCCCTTTCGCGGTTTTTGCCTTAACCCCAACCGGCAGGCCTGAAACCCACGTCACCATGCATTTTCCACGTAAGATATATTACTAGCCTATAAAAGTTACCTTCCTTAGATTAGTACTTTGTGTTGCATAGTACTATAAATCTACTTATCTTTGAATTGTCAATTAAATACGACAGCGTATGAATATCGAGAATACCCAAAGCCAGATGCGTAAAGGAATCCTGGAATTCTGCATCCTCTCGGTGATCAGGCGCGGTGAAGCCTACCCTTCTGATATTGTAGAAGAAATGAAAGCCGCCAACCTGAACATCCTGGAAGGGACCCTTTACCCCTTGTTAACGAGATTGAAGAATGCCGAAATGCTAACCTACCGCTGGGTAGAAAGCAATTCGGGCCCACCCCGCAAATACTTTTCCCTGACACCGAAAGGAGAGGCTTTCTACGGGGAACTGGAAGCGACCTGGAACGAGCTGGCCAACGCCGTCCACGCTCTGACCAAAAAATGATCCCGAACCTATGAAGCTAACGCACTTCTACATTTCAACCGCCAAATTACATAACTCATGAAAAAGATTATTAATATAAACTTCCATAGTCGGGTGATCCCTATCGAAGAAACTGCTTATGAAATCCTGCAGGAGTATATCGAAAGCCTCCGCCGGTATTTCGCCCGCGAGGAAGGCCAGGATGAGATCATCAGCGATATAGAAAATCGCTTCTCGGAGCTCTTCGCCGACAAGTTGAAGAAAGGAGCCGCCTGCATCACAGACGACGATGTCAACGCCATCATCGCGAGCATGGGCCGCCCGGAAGACTTCGAGGCCGACGAAGAAACAGGCTCTATGGCCGGCGCGGGCCACCAGGACGCCGCTGGTAATACCTCAACTGCAGGAGCAGGCACATCAGGTTCCGGAGCTACTGACGCCGGCCAGCAAGCTGGTTGGCAGAATACAAGCGCAGAACCCCGCCGTCTGTACCGCGCTGAAAATGATAAACTGCTCGGTGGCGTTTGCGGCGGACTGGCTAATTATCTCCGCCTCGATCCGGCCGTCGTCCGTATCATCTTTGTGCTGATCACGTTCGGCTGGGGATTTGGCTTTCTGCTTTACTTCATCCTTTGGATGGTCCTGCCGACAAGGTCCTTGCCCGCCGTCGTCCGCAAAAGACTGTACCGGAACTCCGATGACCGGGTCATCGGCGGCGTCGCCAGCGGTTTGGCAGCCTACTTCCATATTGAAGTATGGATTCCCAGGCTGATCTTCGCCCTCCCGCTGATCCTCAGCGTTGTCACCGCGATCATCCGCAGTGCCTGGTGGATTCATAACCGCTTCTCCAGCCCGGAATTCATCACCGGCGGATTTGGAGGCACCCTATTCATTTCCTATATCGTTCTGTGGATGGTCCTGCCGGAAGCGGTTACCGCCTCGGAAAAGCTGGAGATGCGCGGCGAGAAAGTGGACCTGGAATCTATTAAAAACACCGTAAAAAATGACCTGGAAGGTTTTAAGGGAAGGGCAACTCAAATGGGCAAAGAAATGGGGGACCGGTTTAAGCAGATGGGAAAGGATATGGGTCCCCAGATCAAGCAAAATATCCAGACTTTCAGCGCGGAATCCGGTGCATACGCCCGGAAGAGCGGCAGCGGTTTAGGTCACGCCATCGGCGTCCTCTTCAAGGCCTTCTTCCTCTTTATCGCCGGGATGATCGCCTTTGGCCTGGTGGTCGGGCTGGTGAGCCTCCTCTTCGCTGGTAACGGCGTCCTTGATATGAAGGATTATGTCCTGGCCGGATTCTGGCAGAACTTCCTGATCTGGGCTAGTTTCTTACTCTTCGTACTGACGCCTATTCTGGCCATGCTGACCTGGCTGATCCGGCGGATAACGGGTGTAAGGTCCCGGACGCATTATCCCGCCTATATCTTTGCTACCCTATGGGTCATCGGTCTGTTCTGCTTCATCGCGCTTGCCGGCATGGTCATGAACAATTTCCGGTCCCGTCAGCACACAGAAGAGGAGATCACCATGTCTCAGCCATTGCATAATAAACTGGTGATCAAGTCGGCACAGAGCTCCGGCCGGATCTACGACACCAATTGGTGGTTCAATGATGACTGGGACTGGAAGCATCGTGCGCCCTTCTATGCTTTCAATGACGATAGCATCCTGCTGACCACTGTTCGGATCGACGTATTGAAGAGCGACGACGCTCAATACCACATAAAGCTATACCGTTTCAGCCGCAGCGATAATTCCCGTACCGCCTCGGAGCTTGCACAGCAGATCTCCTTTTCTGTCCAGCAATCTGACAGCATCATTAACCTGCCGGCAGGATTCGCCATCAGCAAAAACCAAAAATTCCGTAATCAGCAGGTACTGATCGCTCTCTCTGTCCCGGTCGGAAAAAGGGTCCTGATCGACAACTCGGTCAGGCACTTCAGATGGTTCAACCTCAGCGGCAATCGCCGTCATATTAACTGGAGCGATGGTGACGAAGACAGCTGGGACGATCAAACTGACCTGGACAACACCTATCCGTGGAGCACCAATGTAGAATACACGATGACAGCCAACGGGCTGGTCCGCTCCAGCCGCGTGGATCGCCAGGAACAACCCGAACGGCCCGAGAAAAAAGAACAGCCTGAACAACCCGAACAGCCGGAAAAGAAAGAAAACCCTGCGCCGGATCAAAATAACAAACAGGGTGGTGACCACAACGGCTACCGCTACCAGGGACCCGAAAAACCTGCGCATAAGAACAATACTGATTCCCCGGCGATCAAAAGCACGACGATGTTAACTGTACCTTATCGGGGTGAGCTCGGCCTTTTAACGGCCCTGGTCCATTCCCTGTAAACCTTTCTCGTTGGTTGAAGTTGGAATACGTCCCCCCGCGTCTGCGGGGGGACCTTTTTTTCCCTACATTTGCCGCTCAAATTCCTTACATGAAGAGTACGCCTTTCACGCATCTCCATCTGGCGCTCGGCGCAAAAATGGCCGAATTCGCAGGCTATAACATGCCTATCAGCTATACCGGCATCAATGATGAACACCAGGCCGTTCGCACCAATGCCGGAATTTTCGACGTCAGCCACATGGGAGAATTTATCGTGAAGGGCGAACATGCCCTGGACCTGATCCAGCGCGTCACCACCAACGACGCCTCCAAACTGACCACAGGTAAAGCACAGTACAGTGCGCTAACCAATGAAAAAGGCGGTATCATCGACGACCTCCTCGTCTATTGCCTGGAACCCAACAAAGCTTACATGCTCGTGGTCAACGCCTCTAATATAGAAAAGGACTGGAACTGGATCGCCGCTCACAATACCCGAGGGGCCGAACTGCATAATATCTCCGATAAGACCTGCCTCCTGGCCATTCAGGGGCCTAACGCCACCAAGATCATGCAGGCGCTGACCCCTGTCGATATCCTCAATCTCACGTATTATACTTTCGTCAAAGGCTCCTTTGCAGGCGTCGATAATGTCATTATCAGTGCCACGGGTTATACCGGCGCCGGGGGCATCGAAATCTATTTCGAGGAGAAAGACGGGGCGGCAGAAAAGATATGGAACAAGATCTTCGAAGTCGGGGCACCCCAGGGATTGAAGCCTATCGGACTGGGAGCCCGGGATACTTTGCGGCTTGAAATGGGGTATTGCCTCTACGGTAATGACATCGACGACAACTCCTCCCCGCTGGAAGCAGGCCTCGGCTGGATCACCAAATTCACCAAGGACTTTACCGCCCGGCCGATCCTCGAACAACAGAAGGCCGCCGGACCCGGGCAGAAGTTGGTCGGTTTCGAAATGATTGAAAAAGGCATCCCCCGCCACGATTACGAAATCAAGGACTTCTCCGGCGCCGTGATCGGCAGGGTGACTTCCGGGACACAGAGCCCTTCTCTCGGCAAGGCCATTGGAATCGGCTATGTCCGGACAGCATTTGCCGGCATCGATACAAAAATATATGTGAAAGTGCGGGATAAGCTTCTTCAGGCTAAAGTGGTCAAGTTCCCTTTTAGTTGAACGCATCCGGATAAATTCCGGATTTTTGGGGCTTGGTGACAAGCTTGGAATGATTTTTTCTTGATGATTGCGGTCCGCAGTACACTGTCCATTACCTATTAACAAGAAAATGCCAACCATTCACCTGACGACTTTTGTTGCAGCGCCGGCACAGCGGGTCTTTGACCTTGCCCGGAGCATTGAGCTTCACAGGAAATCTATGGCCCATACCGACGAGCAAGCTATCGCCGGAACGACCAACGGTCTGATCGGGCTGGAGGAGACAGTTACCTGGAAGGCCAGGCATCTCCGGAAGACAAGGGTCCTGAAGTCAAAGATCACGGCCATGAACCCGCCGCTGTCGTTCACGGATGAAATGGTCTCGGGAGATTTTAAGAGCATGCGGCACGAACATCATTTCAAGACCATTGCCAACGGTACACTACTCATCGATCTTTTTACGTTTGAATCCCCATATGGCAACATCGGCAAATTGGCGGAACGGCTGTTCCTCACCCGGTATATGAAAAACTTGCTGGAAATACGTAATAAGATGATCAAGGAATACGCAGAATCGGAAAAATGGAAATTTATATTGGACAAATGACAAATTCGAGACCCGCCTTGCATACGGCCCTGTCCCCTGCCTTGCTGCATTTATATGATGTAACCCATGCTATAGTTGTTATCATTGACGTTCTCCGTGCAACGTCGACCATTGCTACCGCCCTTTATAATGGCGCGAAATGCGTGATCCCTGTGGATAGCGTCGCCAAGTGTATCGAGCTGGGGCGGCAAATCGACGGTATTACAGCCGGTGAACGGGATGGAATGATCGCCGAAGGCCTGGAACATGGCAATTCCCCCTTCGAATATCCCCGGGAATTCATCGGCGGCAGGACGCTGGTGTTGACCACCACGAATGGTACTAAATTACTACACATGGCCCTGGACAGAGGCGCCGAACAGATCATCACCGGCTCCTTCCCCAATCTCGGGGCTGTTTGTAATTATTTAATCTCTCAAAATCAACCAGTTGTACTCGCCTGTGCCGCCTGGAAGGACCGGGTCAATATCGAAGACCTGTTGTTTGCGGGAGCCGTCATTAACCAGGTCAAAGAGAATTTTCATATCAATTGCGACTCTTCCCAGATAGCAGAGACGATCTACCTCGACGCGAGGAATGACCTGTTTCAGTTCATGAAGGACAGGAATGCCAGTCATTACCACCGGCTGAACAACTATGGGCTGGAAAAGGATATCAGGTATTGCCTTACCCCCAATACGGCGCCAGTCCTGCCCTTGTACGAGAACGGAAAATTAATTGTTCTCTAAAACGCCTGCGGCGTTCGGCCGAAGGCCAAATATTTAAGCAGTTCCTTAATTCGTAAGCGCCTCCCCGCTGAAGCGCTTACCTTTGTGCTCCGCGGCCGAAAAGGGCTCGCAACCCTGCACGGGGCCTCAGCTTGAAAAAAAATAACCTTCATATTGCACTGGTAGGCAATCCCAATAGCGGGAAAAGCTCTCTGTTCAATGCCTTGACCGGTCTTAACCAGAAAGTTGGCAATTTCCCCGGCGTGACAGTGGACAAAAAGAGTGGAACCAGTACGCTTGCCCCCGGTTTTTCCGTCAATATCATCGATCTTCCCGGCACTTATAGCCTTTATCCGAAAAGGGCCGACGAGTGGGTTACCTATAAAGTGTTGCTCAACCAGGACCCTTCCGTGCAGGCCGATATGGTCATACTTCTCGTGGATGCCAGCAATCTGAAAAGAAATCTCCTGTTCTGCTCACAGATCATCGACCTCAAAATACCGGTAGTGGTCGCACTGACGATGATGGACCTGGCAGGGCAGAAAGGCATCGAGATCGATGTGGAAGGCCTGGAAAGGGAACTGGGAATCCCTATCGTCATTGTCAATCCCAGGAAGAACAAGGGTATTCCCCAGCTGAAAAAAGTCGTCGAATGGCGGGCCCGTCAGCTCAACAATGTCCATCCGCGTGACTTCATCAGCAACCAGGGTCTGGCCGCCGGCGCCATCCAGGACGTCAAACAGCTTTTTCCCGAGATCAGTGACTATACGGCTATTCATTATCTGATCAACCACGAACATTTCGACTTTACCGCCGCCGTGCAATCGGGCGTCGAGCGTATTGAATCCACACACAACTTCAATCACACCCGCATCCAGGCCGAAGAAATCCTCGCCCGCTATGGCCGCATCAAACAGATCATGCAGCATACCGTCGCCGAGCCGGATCCCCTGGAAAAGACCCTGTTCACTGAAAAGCTGGACAGACTGTTCCTCGACCGGACCTGGGGCTATATCATCCTGCTGGGCGTTCTCTTCCTACTTTTCCAAAGCGTATTCTGGATAGCACAGTTCCCCATGGACGCCATCGACTGGACCTTCTCCCACTTGGGCGGATGGCTCGGACAACACCTGCCCACCGTGTGGTGGAGCAACCTGCTGGTCAACGGTCTCCTCGCCGGACTTAGCGGCATCCTCGTCTTCGTTCCTCAGATCATGATCTTATTCGGGCTGATCACCATCCTGGAAGATACCGGCTATATGGCCCGCATCAGTTTTCTGACGGACAAACTCATGCGCAAAGTAGGGCTGAACGGGAAAAGCGTCATGCCGATGATCAGCGGATTCGCCTGCGCGATACCTGCCATTATGAGCGCACGGAATATAGAGAACCGGAAAGAACGGTTGCTGACGATCCTCATTACCCCGCTGATGAGTTGCAGCGCCCGCCTGCCGGTATACACCATGCTGATTGCCCTTGTGATCCCGCGAAAAGATGTCCTGGGTATTTTCAGCCTGCAGGGATTGGTGATGATGGCGCTGTATATGCTGGGAGTGGTCATGGCGATGATCGTCAGCTATGTGGCGAAATGGTTTATCAAGCTGAAGGAAAAGAGCTTTTTCATCCTGGAATTGCCCATCTACCGGGCACCCCGCTGGAACAATGTCGTCGTTACGATGATCAATAAGGCCAAAACATTTGTCATGGATGCCGGGAAAGTGATCATGGTCATAAGCCTGATCCTGTGGGCGATGAGCAGCTTCGGCCCTGGCGGCAGGATGGCGGCCATTGCGGCCGGCTATGACGCCCGGGAACAACAGCATCCGGCACACGCGGCCGAACTGGACAAGGAAAAACAGTCGGCGATGCTGGAAAATTCCTATGCCGGTCGACTCGGCCATATCATCGAACCGGTTATTCGTCCCCTGGGCTATGATTGGAAGATCGGGATTGCACTGATCACTTCTTTTGCCGCCCGCGAGGTTTTTGTCGGCACGATGGCCACGCTGTACAGCGTCGAAGGCGGAAAGGATGCCGATCAGCAAACGCTGCGTCAGCGTATGCAATCTGCCCGGCGAGATGACGGAAGTCCCGTCTATACCGTTGCCAGCGGCGTTTCCCTGATGATCTTTTATGTGTTGGCTATGCAGTGTATGAGTACACTGGCCGTCGTCCGGCGTGAGACCCGCACCTGGAAATGGCCTCTCATCCAGCTGGTCTATATGACGGGACTGGCTTATGTGATGAGCCTGCTCGTCTTTCAGATGCTGAAATAGCGGCCCCTCGCCGTATCCCGGCCAACCCTCGCGCGTCCTCTGCTCGAACGGTCTCTCCTTACAGCACGCCCAATCCTTTCAATTCTTCCCTGAACAGTTCCGGCGTCCGGAAATGAATCCCGTGAAAACCCAGCTCCCGGGCCGGCAACACATTACGGATATTGTCGTCTACGTAAATGGCTTTTGTTGGATCGATGGAGAAACGGTCGATCAGCAGGCGATAAATTTCGGGGAACGGTTTGCGGACCTTCTCTTCCCCCGACACCAGCCGACCGTCGAACCAATGCAGGAAATCATATAATTCCAATGCTACCGGGAAGGTCTCGGCACTCCAATTCGTCAGCGCGTATAATTTCAGGGAAGTATGAAATTTCAGCTCCCGGAAGATCTCCACCGTCTCATGGATGGGCCCGCCCAACATCTCTTTCCAGCGACCGTAATAGGCCCGGATGGCCGCCTCATGTTCGGGATACTGTCGGACGAGGTGTTCCGTTCCCTCTTGCAGGCTCCGGCCCTCATCCTGCTGCTCATTCCAATCCAAGGTGCAGATCGTCGAGAGGAACCAGCGCCGTTCCTTTTCATCCGGGATGATCTTGTTATAGAGATACTCAGGGTTCCAGTCGACCAGCACCCCGCCGAGATCAAATACCAATGTATCAATTTTCGTCTTTGTCATGCGATTTTTATTAAGCGTTCAACGGCTTTTTCCAGCGTTTCTTCTTTCTTGCAAAAACAAAAGCGGACCACTTTGTCGTCTTTCCCCGATTGATAAAATACAGACACGGGAATGCTGGCGACGCCATATTCCTTCGTGATCCTGATCGCAAGGTCCTTATCGCTCTCGTCACTGATGCGGTCGTACTTGTAGAGCTGAAAATAACTGCCGTAAGAGGGCAGGGGGGTGAATTTAGTCTGGGCCATGAGGGTTTCGAAATAATCCCGTTTTTGCTGGACGAATGCGCTGAGGGAGAGGTAGGACTCCTTCCGGGTCAGGTACCGGGCGAGGCCAACCTGCGACGGCGTATGACAGCTGAAGCAGTTGAACTGATGTACCTTCCGGAATTCCTGCATCAGGGCAGGGGAAGAAACGCTGTAACCTAATTTCCAGCCGGTGCAGTGAAACACTTTTCCAAAGGAAAAGGATACGAAGCTTCTTTCCAGCAGGTCAGGATACCTAAGGATCGACAGATGAGGAATCTGATCAAAGATCAGGTGTTCATACACTTCATCGGAATGTATGAAGATGCGGGTATCTTTCACTACACTCCGCAGCTGTTCGATATCGTCCGGCCGCAGTACTGCACCGGTCGGATTGTGCGGAGAGTTAAGCAGGATCATCCTTGTCCGGGGCGTGATCCGGCGACGCACTTCGTCCCAGTCGATGCGATAGTCCGGGAAGCGGAGGTCGATCCGCACCGGTACGGCGCCATTGATTTCGATATTAGGGATATAGCTGTCGTAGGCTGGTTCGAAGACGATCACCTCGTCGCCGGGTCGCAGCACGGTAGTCAGCGCGGTATAGATGGCATAGGTGCCGCCGGGGGTAATGGTGATCTGAGCAACCGGATCGACCGTCGTGCCGTACAGGCCGGCGATCTTTTCCGCCAGCACATCCCGCAGGCTGGCCAGCCCATTCATGTGAGCGTATTGGTTGTGCCCTTCCTGCATCGCCTGGGCCACCAGGGATACGAGCTCTTCGCTCATGGGGAAATCGGGATAGCCCTGGCCGAGGTTGACGGCGCCCAGCTCTGCGGCCAGTTGGCTCATCACAGTGAAGATCGTCGTACCTACCCGGGGGAGTTTGCTTTCTATAGTGGGCAGCATGATGTCAGGCTTTGATAGTTATATTTTCGGGCCGGATAAGCGATTCGCCGTTCAGTCGCAGGTACACCTGTGCCACCGTGGCTACGTCTTTCTGGCAATAGGTGACGATCCGCGGCAGGTCCCGCTGTGACCAATAGACTTCTCCCACCTGGCTGCCGTCTATATCATCCTTGGGGGTGGGGATCCCCAGCGTGTGCGCCAGCAGGTTAAGGGATATAAAGGATTTATATTCCCCGAACTTCCAGAGTTCCATGGTATCGATATGAGGTACTTCCCAGGGCTTTTTGCCGGAAAGATTCAGCACTGTAGGGAGTTTCATCCCGTGGATGATCATGCGGCGGCAGAGATAGGGAAAATCGAAGTCCTTGCCGTTGTGAGCGCAGAGATATTTTTGATTGTCGGATCCCCATTTATACAGGAGGTCACAGAAGTTCAGCAGGAGGGTTGCCTCATCATCGCCGGAAAAGGATTTCAACAGGAGCTTGCGGTCAGCAGCAGGCCCCGACAAAACGCCACAGCTGATACAGATGATCTTTCCGAATTCGGCGTAGATGGCGGCGCGCCCATAGAGTTCTTCCGGCGTGGCTGCCGGTTTGTCCCGCATCATGTTCTCGGCCTTATGCCGCCAAAGCGAGGCCCAATCCTCCGGCACTTCTGTGAAGGTGGCGTATTGTGACACCGTTTCGATGTCCAGGAAAAGAATAGTATGCAGTGGATAGGGAGACATGGCAGGAAATCCGGCTGATTGTGCCGATACCTAAAGATACTGATCTCCCTTATTCCGTTTTACTTCTGCCACATATTCTTTGATCTCCTGCTCTTTTTCCTTTTTGCAGATCAGCAGCACATCGGGTGTATCCACGACGATGAAGTTGTCCAGGCCCTGGAGCAGCAGTAGTTTGTCATTGGGGGCCTTGACCATACAGTGGGTCGAGTCAATGACGATGACGTTATCTCCGGCGACAGCGTTGTCCAGGTAGTCTTTATTCAGGTTTTCGTATGCGCTGTTCCATGTCCCCAGGTCGCTCCAACCGAAAGAAGAAGGGATGACGTAGACATTATCCGCCTTTTCCATAATGCCGAAGTCAATAGAGATATTGGTACAGAGGGGGTAGATGTGTTCGAGGGCCTTTTTCTCTGCCGACGTGTTGAATTTATCTTTCTCGGCGTAAAAGACGTCGTACATCTCCGGTAGATATTTTTCAAAGGCCTGGATAATCGTCTTTCCCTGCCATATGAAGATGCCGGCATTCCATAGAAAATCCCCGCTGGCGAGGAAGGTCTTTGCCAATTCGAGGTTCGGCTTTTCGGTAAAGGTTTTCACCTTATAGACGTTGTCCGATACTGCGTGTTGTTCATATTGGATATAACCGTAGCCGGTGTTCGGATAGGTCGGCTTGATCCCGAGGGTGATAAAGGCGCTGTGTTTATTGACGAAGTCGAGGGATTCAAGGCAGACCTTGGTAAAAGCTGTTTTGTCGAGGATCAGGTGATCCGACGGTGCGACGATGAGGCTGGCCTTAGGATCCATCTGCTGCAGCTTGAAGGAGATATAGGCAATGCAGGGCGCGGTATTCTTCCGGGAAGGTTCGCCGAGAATATTCTCTTTCGGCAATTTGGGCAGTTGTTCGGCAACGATGTCCGAGTATTCCTGGGACGTCACGACATAGATGTTCTGTGGCAGGATGAAGGTGGCGAATCGCTCAAACGTCCATTGGATAAGAGTCTGCCCGGTGTTCAGAATGTCGAGGAACTGCTTGGGGAAATCCTGGCGGCTCATAGGCCAGAAACGGCTGCCGATGCCGCCTGCCATGATCACCACGTAATGATGTTTGTTCATACTATTATTATATTATCCCTTCCCGGATTTCAATGCCCAGCCATGGTCATATGATCCCTTCCCGGATCAGGTTGTTCAGGTCTATAAAGCCAAGATATTGTGTACCGCTGGTGACGACCAGCCGGGTGATGTCATGGGTGCGCATCAGGTCGAGCGCTTCCACGGCCAGCGCCTCTGCCTCAATCGTTTTCGGTTGGACGGTCATGATGTCCCCCGCAGTCGTCTCCTCAGTCATTCCCTTTTTTTCCAGCATCCGTCGAAGATCTCCGTCCGTGATGACTCCAATCAGCCGGCCTTCGGGGTCCGTCACCGCTGTTGCGCCCAATCGTTTGGACGTGATCTCGATGATAACTTCCCTGAGCGAAGTCCGTATATCGACCTGCGGTTTTTCGTTGTGAATGTAGACATCCTGTACCCGTAAGTACAATCTTTTCCCCAGTGTGCCGCCGGGATGGAAGCGGGCAAATTTTTCGCTGCCGAAACCGCGCTTTTCCATCAGCGTGACCGCCAGTGCATCTCCCATCACCATTTGGACGGTGGTACTGCTGGTGGGGGCGAGATTATTGAGGCAGGCTTCCTGGGCAACAAACGTATTCAACACCACATCACACTGCCTGGCCAGAGTAGACTGCAAATTGCCTACCAGGCCGATCAGGGGATTGCGGAACCCCTTGATAATGGACAGCAATAACTTGATTTCCGTGGTCTCTCCGCTTTGGCTGAGAAGCATGACGATGTCCTGCTCCTGGATCATCCCCAGGTCGCCATGAATGGCATCGGCAGCATGCATAAAAAAGGCCGGCGTTCCCGTCGAATTCAATGTGGCGACCACTTTTTGTGCGACGATCCCACTCTTGCCGATGCCGCTGACAATGATTCGTCCTTTACAGGCAAAGATCATCTCCACCGCCTTTTCAAATTGATCGTCCAACAACTCTTCGAGGGCTGCAACCGAAGCCGCTTCCATCCTGATCGTATTTCTGCCTATCTCAATGATATTTTTAGCCCTGCTCATAGCTGATAAAGTCGCAAACCTACATCAAAATGCTAAATAGACAATAAAGACGCATTTGTCCCCCGTCCAGTCTACATTGTGCCCATCGTCAACAGGGCCTACCTTTACACATTTTGTAGAACTTTGACGGGGGGCCTTCTGCAAGTCATTGAAAAGCAATGGCATCCCCATCTCATGGCGTATGGGTGACACATTTGTATTTCCTTAATATTTTTGTTAAGCCCTGCAATTTTAACACAATCAACTGTCGCCATACTTCGTTTTTGTGTAACTTTGCCATCCCCTTAAAGTTAGAGGGATGTGCGCCCCATTACTCTGTCCTGCGGATCACAATCAGATCCGTTGTGATCGGATAACCAGTGAGGAAGAAAATTTTTGAGCATGGCAACAACCGAAACAAAAAAAACCGCCACCACCAAACCTAAGGCCCCCAGCAAATCTGTAAACAGCAACCCTGTCAAAGAAAAAGCAAAACCATCCACCGCACTGCTCTCGCATCTGCAGGAACAATTTGGTTTCGACGCCTTTAAAGACAACCAGGACGCTATCATCCAAAGTTTATTGTCGGGAAAGGATACTTTCGTCATCATGCCGACTGGTGGCGGGAAGAGTCTTTGTTATCAATTACCGGCGATCATCAGCGAAGGGGTCGCCATCATTGTCAGCCCGCTGATCGCGCTGATGAAGAACCAGGTCGATCTTGTCCGAAGCTATAGCAGCAAGGACAGCGTAGCCCATTTTCTTAATTCCACTCTCAATAAGAAGCAGATCCGGGAAGTGCATGAAGACTTGCTGAACGGGCATACCAAAATGCTCTATGTCGCCCCCGAGACGTTGACCAAACAGGAGAACATGGAATTCTTCAGTGACCTGAAGATCTCCTTCTTTGCTGTCGATGAGGCACACTGTATTTCGGAATGGGGACATGATTTCCGGCCCGAATACCGCAGGTTGCGGGAGATTATGGACCAGATCAGCCCGGACATCCCGGTGATTGCCCTGACGGCCACCGCTACGCCCAAAGTAAAGAGCGATATTGTCAAGAACCTGGGTCTGCGCGATCCGAATATCTTCATTTCGTCCTTTAACCGGCCCAACCTCTATTATGAGATCCAGCCGAAGGTCAAGAAGGACCAGACGATCAAAAGCATCGTCCGCTATATTGTACAGCAAAAAGGAAAGAGCGGAATCATCTATACCCTTAACCGGAAGACGACAGAAGAGCTGGCAGACATGCTGGTGGCCAATGGCATCAAAGCCGTCGCCTACCATGCCGGTCTCGACAGCAAGCTGCGTGCGGAAAGGCAGGACCTCTTCCTCAATGAAGATACACAGGTGATCGTCGCTACGATTGCCTTCGGCATGGGAATCGACAAACCCGATATCCGGTTCGTTATTCACTTTAATATCCCCAAGTCCATCGAAAACTACTACCAGGAGACTGGCAGGGCTGGTCGCGATGGGCTCGAAGGAAACTGTATCCTGTATTATTCTCACAAGGATGTCGCCAAGCTGGAGCATCTGATGAAGGATAAGCCGCTCAGCGAGCGGGAGGTGGGCGCCCAGCTTATCAATGAAATGGTGGGTTTTGCCGAGAGCGGTGTTTGCCGCCGGAAGGTGCTGATGAGTTACTTTGGTGAGGAATATACAGCCGAAAACTGCGGGGTCTGCGACAACTGTCTGCATCCTAAAGAATATATAGAGGCCAAAGAATTCGCCGTCAAGGTGTTGAAGGTGGTGCGGGCACTCGACGAGCGTTTTGCCACCAACTATGTCCTTCATGTGCTGAAGGGGAGGCTCACACCGCAGATCCAGATGTTCCGTCATGAAGGCATTGCCGAATTTGGAATCGGGAAGGACGAGCCGGAGCACATGTTGAGCTCTCTGATGCGGCAGTTGTTGCTGGAAGACCTGTTGAAAAAAGATATCGAAGAATATGGGGTGTTGAAGCTGACGAAGAAAGGAGAAGATTTTCTGAAGAAACCCCGTTCGTTTAAGATCGTCCTGAACAATCTTTTCGAGGAGGCGAATGCCGACGACGAAGAGGAAAACGCCGAAGCCGCAGGCACTGCCGCAACCGATACCAAACTATTCGAGTTGTTGAAGGATATGCGCCAGGTCGAGGCTAAGAAGAAGGCTTTACCCCCCTTCGTGATCTTCCTGGAAAGTTCCTTACAGGATATGGCCACCCTTTTCCCCACCACTGTGCAGGAATTGGAAAAATGCTCGGGCGTCAGCAAAGGCAAGGCCCTTCGGTATGGCAAGCCTTTTATTGAGCTTATTGCACGCTATGTAGAAGAAAATGATATCCAAAAGCCCGATGACTTCGTGATGAAGAGTGTCGTCAACAAGAGCGTTAATAAAGTCTATATCATTCAGCAGGTGGATAAGAAGATCCCTCTCGAGACCATCGCTAAAAATAAAGACCTGCGGCTCGATGCCTTGCTGGAAGATATGGAGACCATTGCCGCCAGCGGCACCAAGCTTAACCTCAACTATGCCGTCGACGAAATGCTGGATGAATATGAGCAGGGTGAAATCATCGAGTATTTCAAGAGTTGCGAGACCAGCAGCCTGCAGGTCGCTCAACAGGAGCTCTCTGAGGGTAATTTCACCTGGGAGCAGCTGAAACTGATGCGGATTAAGTTCCTGAGTGAGTACGGTATGTAACCCATTAATTTTAAGGATTTAGTCCGGATTATTTCGATATTTTGCCCGGAATTCCTATTTTTGCCACCCAGTCGAAATTTTGGCCTTTGGCCGATTCGCCCGGAAAGGAGGTGCGGTAGCTCAGTTGGTAGAGCAATGGACTGAAAATCCATGTGTCGGCGGTTCAACCCCGCCCCACACCACGAAGAAGAAAAGGCGATTATGAATAACTTTCATGATCGCCTTTTCTTTTTGGATCCTTCCGGTGCAAGATCAAGCCGCTTACCCGGACTCTCATTAACAAAACCTTTTCCATCTTCTATGCCAAAGCTATCCATTGTCATCCCGGTTTATAACGAAGCGAAAACGGTTCACTTCATTCTGAATAAGATCCGCGCCGCACAGCTGATCAACGACATTACCAAAGAGCTCATCGTCGTGAACGATTGCTCCACGGATACGACCGGGCAGGTTATCCGGGATTATATTGCAGCGATGCCTGACATGGATATTAAATTCTGCGAGCACGCGGTCAATCAAGGTAAAG
>JAMFSL010000316.1 GCA_026225275.1 Puia dinghuensis | reverse complement strand
TCCGGGAGCGAAATAATAATGCCCGTCGTAACGGCCGGACAGTTCCAGCAGATACTTACCGGCATAGGCATAGTCCGCGCGATAGACCCATCCGATCTGTGCGCTTTGCGTCGAGCTGCCGCTGTTGGTGAAGTTGGCGGTATTGCTGCTGCCGGAGGAAAGTTCGGCCAGGTTAACGGAATAATCGATACGGCCTGCGGCCAGTGAATCCGTCGAACCGGTCCTCTCCTCGAATACGCCCAGCAGATCGATGTCGCTTTTCCCGAACGAGCGCTTGTAGGTAATGTAGCCCTGTGTCGTCAGCGCCTGGGTCTGGTTGAAAGTCTCGAGCAAGGTAGGTTGAGGTGGTCCTGCTGCTTCCGGGGTGAATCCGTTCTGGGCATTCAGGCTGTAGAAGGTAACGGGGAGGGTCCACATCTTGCCGAAGTTATATGTCTCCTGAAAGGAGAAAACACCTTTGACTGCCAATCCGGGCACAAACGGGATCTTCTGCTCGAGTTGGATCCTGGAGTTGAAGAAATTATTATTGTTGTTATTATATCCGCTGTTATGTATCTGGGGCAGGAGGGCATTTCCCGGCAGTCCATTGGTGAATTTGATGGGCAGGATGGGCGGAATCTCCGTTACATCGGTGAAAATGGATGCCGCCGACTCACCGCTGGGTTGTGTTTGGGTACCCAGTACGCCGTCGATATCGAGGGAAAGAGTCGTCGTTGGAGTCACATTGGCATCCATGTCCGCGGACAGATTATATCGTTTGTAACTGACGACAGAGACTACTCCCTGCTGGTAGAGATAGCCCAGACTACCGAAGAAGCGTACTTTTTGCGAACCACCGGTAAAGGACAGCGTATTCCGGGTGATCGGTGCATGGAAATTGATGACATCGTGAACCCAGTCCGAATTGGGATATTGATTGAGGTTGCTGTTGGTTTGGAATGCCTGCAAGGCTGTGGCACTATAAGGCTGGGCGATGTTCGCATTCTGATTGGCCTGGTTGAGCTCACTGGCATAGCCGTAAGCGTTCAGGTAGTTCGCGATGACCGTAGGCCGTTGTATCCCATAATAGCCGTCGTAATTCAGGGAGATCTTCCCTTCCTTTCCTCTTTTGGTTGTGACGAGGATAACGCCATTGGCACCGGCCACGCCGTAGGGTGCTACTGCTGCCGCATCTTTCAGGATTGTCACTGTCTCTACGTCGCTCGGGTCCAGGATGTCGTAATTCATGGGTACGCCATTGACGATCACCAGCGGGTTGGAGTTGCCGGTCGTGCCGATGCCCCGGATCTGGATCTGGTCATTATCGCTGCCCGGCTGGCCACTGGACTGGCGGGAAAGTACTCCCGAAACCCGGCCGCCGAGCGTATTGCTGATATTGGCAACCGGCGCCTTTACCAGTTCCGATCCGTCTACGGTGGAAATAGCTTCGGTGACCACTGCCTTTTTCTGTTTGCCGTAACCCACTACCACCACTTCGTTCATATCGGCAGCTGCCTGTTCTAAAATGATCGTCAGTTTTTCGCTATTCGTCACGGCCATTTCCCGGGTGACATAGCCAACATAGCTGAAGACGAGAACGGGGGACGCGTTATCCGGCAGATGAAGATCGAAATAGCCATTGGCATCCGTGACTGTTCCGAGTTGTGATCCCCGGACCTTAACAGATACGTTAGCCAGCGGTGCGTTTTTGCTGTCTGTCACCTTTCCGGATACATGGATCGGTTCGCCTGCCTTGTCAACGCTCACGAGGACTACCGCCTTATTGTCCAGTATCTTATACCGGAAGCCGGTGGCATTCAGCAGTTCGTCCAGCGCATCCCCGAATGCTTCGTCGCGGATGTTCATCGTTACGGGAAGGCTGGCCGGGAAATTATCATCGCTATAAAATATCCGAAATCCGCTCTTCTTTTCTATCAAGGAAATTGCCCGGCCCAGACTCACCTTTTCGAGGTTCAATGTAATCTTTACATTGCCCTGGGAATATCCCCTCGCAAAGGAGTTAAAACAGAAGCCTACCACAAGGATTAAACTCAGTTTCATGTAGACCAATACTTTGAAAAATACGCTGGAATAAGCATGTTCTTTTCCCTGTATGAATTTTTTCATACTTTTACAATAGGTTAAATGTTGAATAATCGGAACCGATTACTTTCAGATGTCATTGGTTCCTTGATTTCAGCTGCGGGAAATGGTGCAAACATTTCCCGTTCTTTTTTTATAAGGCAGTCAGGTCATATCTCCATCGGTGATGCTGTTTAGGTAAATAAATATTTATTCTTTAATAATAATTGTATTGTTCTTTCGGGTGAAGTGAAAAGTTCTGGCCCTGTTCCCGATCAATTGCAATTCCTGCAGGGCTTGTTCGGGCGTCTCGTGCGTGAATACGCCGGTGAACCGGTAATTGGCCTGTTCCGGGTTGTCAAACAGGATGCTAATTCCATATTTTCTTTCCATTTTCACGGCAATATTCCTGAAGGTTTCATTGTGAAATGCCAGTGAATCCTGCAGCCAGACCGCCTCTGCGGAAGGTCTATCCCCGACTGAGGGTTTGACATCAGAGACCCTGTCCGTGCCTTCGCCAGTGAAAACGGTGCATTTTTGATTAGGCTTTGTCATCAGGACATGTTTGGCACCTTTATTCCATTTGACTTCGATCGCCCCTTCCATCAATGTTGCCTCTACGTTGGAGTCGGCTGCATAAGCATTGACGTTAAAGGCGGTGCCGATATCTACGATGTCCAGGTTCCGCGTCTGTACGATAAAGGGATGCTGCGGATCGTGTTTTACCTGAAAAAAAGCTTCGCCGGTCAACACCAGCTTTCGCAAGCTATCATTTGTATAGGTGGTCGAATAGCTCACTGTCGTTGCTGCATTCAGCCAGATGACAGATCCATCGGGCAGGGTGAGCCGCTTACGTTCTGAATTTGTGGCAACCGTGACGGTGGATGTCCCGGCGACAGATGGAGGGTTCCGGCCCTGTTTCATGGCCGGCAGGAAAAAGTAAAGTATCATACAAGCCGCTGCTGCTGATGCGACGATCAGCAGGTATTTGACTATCGCACGAGGCCGGTTGCCCGCTTTCAGCGTATTTTCATGTTTCAAGCGTTGCAGATGTCTTTCCAGTGAGGCCTCGCGCAAATCCCTGTCGGCCCTTTCCGGAGATGCTTTCCAGTAATTTTCCATTGTTTCCAGTGCATAGAGGGCCTCGGGAGACTTTTCCAGTAACCGGTTCAATTCCGCCAATTCGCCGGCATCGGCCTCGCCGGTAACTTTTTTGCCGATCAATTCCCATAATTTCTTTTCTTCCATGGTGATAGCTAAGAATAAGGTGTCCTGGTAAAAAATAGTTTACCCGAGGGTTAGACAATGATTTCGCTAAACACCCTTAAAGAAATTTTTATTTTTTTTGGAACGGCAGATAGAAGGCGGCGATTTCCGCGTCTCCGGTAAAGGGTTGAATGGCCTTGCTGATCCGTTTCATGGCGATTCCCATCTGAGCTTCAATCGTTTTGACGGAAATGTCCAATATCTCAGCTACCTCCCGATACCGAAGGCTGTCTTCCCGAACCAGCTGAAAAATGGTGCGGCAACGTGGAGGTAAATCCTGTACTGCCAGGTCGATGGCCTTCATCAGTTCGGAAGTGATGAAGGTCTGTTCAGGATTGGCCAGGGTGCCGGGGATCAGCAGGATGTCCTCGTCTAATGGCAGCAGGTCGAGCCGTTGCTGCTGGCGTAGATGATTAAGTGAATGGTTGCGGATGCAAGTATAGAGGTAGACGGTCAAATGGCGGATTGTATGGAGTTTTCGCCGCATGTTCCATATTTGGAGGAACACGTCGGAAACAATTTCTTCCGCCACCGGATTCGGCCCGACAAAAGATCTGGCAAATCGCAGCAAATGACGAAAATAGATCCGATACAACTGGACGTAGGCTGTCTGATCGTCAGATTTAGCTATTTGCTTTTGCAAAGCTGTTATTTCGTTGTGATCGATCAAACAGGTCGTTTTGGATTGTTGAAAGAGTTTCTATGGGAAATACGAGGAGATAAGGAATAGCAAATTAGATAAGAAATGCGCAGCTTTCTTCATTGCGATTTAAAGTTAACGTTAAATTAAAATGGGCTTCAGGGGATTTGCTGGACCCATTGGCTTCGCCAGGCCGGCGCCTCGAATGGATCTGCGAAATACTGTGTTTCGTGCACGACCTTACCGTTGTGAAATTCCATAATGCTGACTGTATAGGCTGGTCGTCCCTGGTAGGTGATGG
>JAMFSL010000315.1 GCA_026225275.1 Puia dinghuensis | reverse complement strand
GCGATCCAGTTGGGTGGCAATCCTTTCTGCTACTACGGATCCGAGCAGACCGCTGCCCACAACTACATAGGAAAAGCTATCCAGATTCATGCTTTGGTGGTGTTTTGAATAAGCTGACCGGCCAGGGCAGGCGGTTATAACGGTAAAAATAGTATGGTTGATCGATGCTGCCGAAATTTTTATAGAAATGAGCGATACCGGGGATGTCGGAACCTTCAAAATCGAGGACGAAACCGGTTCCTGCCCACTCTCTGATGATCTGGTCCAATAGGTAATGATTAGCATGGAGGGGACGTCCGGCCGGGAGGGTGGTAGATTGGAGAAGGGTGAGTCGGCGATTGTCCCGGAGGAGGATGGCTGTAGCCAGCCACTGTTGTTTATCACCGATAACGCCTCTGATCACCAGCTGTCCTTTTTGCTGCCAATGGAAGCATACGCCGGCAAAATTAAGATAGTCCTTCTGGCGGACGTGGGGAGTGCGCTCCCCGTACTCAAGACGATAGTTTTCGAGGGCTGTAGCGAGGTCGGGGGCCTTCATATAGTTCAGAGGTAGCCGTTCGGTATGTTTCAGGTTGCGGACCAGGTCCTGTTTAAAGTTGGCGGCGAGTTGGTCGTAGGGCGCGTCGAGAGGTAGAATGAAATTCGCATGTTCCCGCAGGCCGGAATGCCGGTTGCCATAGTTGAGAAATATTTCGGCGAAGCGAAAGTGGCGGCGAAGTTTTTCCAGGAAGGCGTCGACCAGTTCAGGAGGGACGGGTTCTGCCGAGAATATTCCCGTCTGCTGGGTAAAGGAGGGTTGGTAGAGATAGCGGATACCTGCTTTGGATCGCCAGGGAAGGGGCATCACGGCAAGGTAGTCACCGAGTACCAGGGCGTCCCATTGTCCGGCGGCCATGGCATCCAGGTAAAAAGAGCGGCCATAGATGAGGCTATTGAGGGCATTGTCTATACAGGCGTTCCATTGTGTGGTATCGATCTCCTGCCGACGGAGGTAACGGAGGGAGGGGAAGGTGTCTGAGTCGGAGGAAGGTGTCATATGGCGGTCTGGTTTCATTTTAGAAGGGAGTATAACCGAAGATTTCACGGAATGGGATGTTCTCAAAATTGATGCTGAAAGAAATTTTCTGGAAAAAACCGTTTTGACCAGGGACAGATTTTAACTGATTGCTGAAATCGCTGCTGTAAGCCAGGGGGGCATAGATGCGGAGGATATCATGCAGCAAACTTAGTTCGAGTCCGCCGACGTAGAGAAAGTGGCTGGTCGTCGGGTTGGCCTGCCATGCCTGTGCATAGGTGCCTATGTCGAGGAAGAGTTTGAGCGGCAGCCACTGGGGGACTATTCGGGGCGGCAGAGTGGTGGTCAGGTTGATAGAAGCGACCCAGTCGTCGGACCGGCCCTGCAGGCCCTGGAAGAGATCGGTGCGCAATTTGAGAAAGCCGTCCCTGTCCATGATCTGCTGGCTGGCGAAGCCGTTGTATTCGTTGCGGCCGATGAAATAATTGTCGTAGGTATAGTCATCGCTGCCTCTGACAGCTGTCAGCTTAGGTTCGAAGGACGTCAGGTCCTGGCTGGGGTTGATCCCGCCGAGGTAGCCAAATTTTGCGCCGAATAACCGGATGTCGAGGCCACCGCCGGTTCCATAGTTGAAGAAATAGTTAGTATTAAGGTTGATGCGGAAGAAGGGTGCAGCCTGCTGCACCTGCAGCGTCACCTTATAGGGATAGAGGACGCGGTGGTCGAGAATGGTGAAGCTAAGCTGATTGAGATAACGGAATTCATATTTCCCTACTGTCGGGTAGTAGAGGGAGTCGGATGTCTTGAGTACGTAGTTGCCGAGGTTTTTTTCTCCTATGAGATAAGTCTTCCATTCCAGCCAGCTGTCCTGTGTACTACGGGGAGAAGACTTGGGGAAATAGAGGCGAACATAGGGGACGGCTTTATAGAAGCCGCCGAAGATCTGACGGCCATTGCTGTCGATGCCGCTGAGCGTCGAGAAGCGGGATGCGTTTATACCGGCTTCGATCATGCGAAAAGCGGGATGTGCGGCGGAGGATGAACCGGGGTGCCATGCGTAATTGAAGTGCACGGTGCCATTGACCTGGTGGCTACCGATGGCATACAACGGTGCGAGGAGCAGCTGCCAGGGTTCCGGGGGCAGATTGAAATTATGGATGAGCACGCCGACCATGAAATGGTCATAATCATTGTACCCTGCGGCGGGCAGGATATTGAGATAGTCCTTCCTGGCGGCGTTGCGAAAATTGAATAGTAGTGTCGGTTGAATATTGCGGTGCGCAGAAAAGGCAGGCAATGGGCCGGTCAGATCCAGGAGTGCAAAAAGGGAATCCAGGCGTTTATGGCTGGTGGTAGTGAATGAGGCTTTGAGATCTTCGGGATAAGGATGCCGGAACTGCCAGGTATGGAAGTATTCGTGCATACAGCTATCGAAGAGAGGTGTGCCGAGGGAGTTCTCTACTGTCTTCATCCAGATGCCGGTTTTGGCGTAGGCGATGAAGTCATAATTCTCCTCCGTGAATTCTTCGGAGGTTGTGGAGATGGGTTGATCTTTGTGTAGGGCGGCTGAGGTGTTGATTTCGACCCGTTCGGGGTCGTCGGGCAGTTTTTTCGCCAGCCAGGCGGGGAGCCGGGAAGTGGCGGGATATTTCCATGCCAGGTAGCGGTTGTCGTAATAGGTGTTGACGCCTTCATCCATCCAGGGATAACGGCGTTCATTGGTGCCGAGAACGGCGTAGAACCAGTTATGGCCGACCTCATGTTCTATGGTCAGGTCCAGGTCTTTGGCCGAGCCATCGACATTGATGCTGGTGATGGAGGGATATTCCATACCGCCGTCGAAGCCTAATTTTGCCTGTACGGCGGTGACAACAGTGAAGGGGTATTCGCCGATAAGGGCGGAGCGGAAGCGGACGGCATCTTTGATATCCTGAAGGCTATGCTGCCATGTAGGGGTAGCTGCCGGCGTGTAATAGGAATAGACGTCGATGATGCGGCCGGATGGAAGCTGGAGGGTATCGTGGGCGGTGTGGAAGTGTCGGTTAGCGAACCAGGCGAAGTCGCCGATTTGGCGCTGATAGTAATGTAATGTTTTGGTTGGTTCGGTCACGCGGGGGGCCACCTTCGCCGAGGCTACGGCGGTCGAAGCGGGAGGATGAACCGGAAGGGTTGAATGGGTGACAGGATGGGATGTGGAGTGAGGAGATGGGTGAGCAGACCGGGTCGCGGAAGGGGCCGCCTTCGCCAAGGCTATGGCGACCGAAGGCGGTGGCCCGGATTGCTGGCGGCTACCCGCAGAGTCCTGCCATTCACCGGTGGCGGCGACGACAAAGCTTTTTGGGACGGTGATACGGACATCGAAGTCGCCGAATTCGCTATAAAATTCTCCCTGGTCGAGGTAAGGGATCGGATGCCAGCCGTGGCTGTCGTAAACGGCGGGTTTAGGGTACCACTGGGTGATCGAATAGGCGCCCTGGTCATAGCCGCTACGGGAGAAGATATAGGGTAGCTGGACATGAAAGGGTGTTGTCAGCAGGGCCTGGCCACCTGGGGCTAGTGGTATGGGAAGGATGACTTTTATAATGTCGATATATTGAGGGTGGTCTTCCATCCGGGCCAGCTGGCCGTCGACGCGGAATTCCAGGCGATTCATGTATCCCCTTTGTGCGGGGCCGGAGAAATAAAAGTCTGTTTTGCCATTGCCGATCCGTTGTTCGCTGAAGGCGGTGCGGTCATTCTTGTAGGCATTAGGCCAGCAGTGGATCCAAATATATTTGAGGGTGTCAGGGGAGTTATTGATATATTGGATTTTTTCGAACCCGTCCAGGGCATGTGCGCTGTCGTTGAGGGAGACGTCGATGGTATAATTGACTTGTTGCTGCCAATATTGGGCGTTTGCCGATCCGGAGATGGCAAGAACAGTTAGTATCAGTAAGAAGGTTTTTTTCATAGTTTTTTGAGCGCCTTTGGCGCTGGCCGGCTTAGCGGCCTTGAGCCTTGATTATAATCCTGATGGTATGCAGGATGATCTTCCAATCGAGCGCGAGGGAAATGTTTTCAATATACATCAGGTCGAATTTCATCCGATCGACCATTTCCCCGACATTTTCAGCATAACCGAACTGGACCATTCCCCAGGAGGTTAGACCTGGTTTGACCTTTAACAGATAACGAAAGTAAGGGGTACGAAGGTACAACTGATTGACATAATATTCACGTTCGGGCCGGGGGCCGACGAGGCTCATTTCTCCTTTGAGGATATTCCACAGTTGGGGCAGTTCGTCGATCCGCCATTTGCGCATCGTCCTGCCCCATGGAGTGACGCGCTGGTCGTCGTGGGACGATAAGGCTGGGCCGTCTTTCTCTGCATTGAGGTACATGGAACGGAATTTATAGATCTGGAATTTTTTTCCTTTATAGCCTATCCTTTCCTGTTGGTAGATGATGGGCCCCTTGGAGGAGAGTTTGGTGCGGATCGCGGCGTATAACATGAAGGGGGAGAGGAGTGCGAGTCCCAAGGCGGCAGTAAGTACATCGAATACCCGCTTGATATTCTGCTGCCATTCGGGCATCAGGTTGGTGTGGATATCCGAGAGGACTGCGCCCATTACATCGCTGGTGCGGACGGAGCCGGAAAGGATATCGAGGGTACTGGGAATAATTTTGATCTGGACGTCTTTATTACTGAGTTTTTCGATGATCGTCTCCACTTCCCGCCGGGCCGATCGTTCCATGGCGACAACGACCAATTGGATGTCGTACTGATCGATCGTCTGTTCGATATTAGCTGAAATCCCCAATTGAGGGAGCATTTCGGCGATGCCATTATCGACCTGATCGGGATTGCTGACGTAGCCTGCATAGTGATAACCGGAAGAGCGCAGGCCGTCCTTCGAACTTTTGTAGATCCCGGTGGCGACCGCATCACTTCCCACCAGCAGGGCATTGAAAACGACCTTTCCTTTGACGACCTGGTTGCGGACCATTTTGAGGATGATCATTCTGCCGGTGATGGTGAGCACGGAGTGACTGATAAGAAAGATGAAATACGTCTGATAGAAGTAATGATAGTCTTTGACGGGGTCGTTGATGACGATGGCAAAGAAAACGATTGTGCAGCCTATGATGCAGTAGATGAAGGTGTTGGTCAGTTCAGTCAGCCGCGATTTCTGATACAGGGATTTATAGGAGCCCATCAGGGTATAGAGGATGAGCCAGGCCAGGGGAATTGTCGTCGTGCCCAGCCAGAAGCGGGAGGTCATCAACAGGTGATGATTGATGAAAACAGGTTCCGAGAGTAGTATCCGCCGGCTGAAATGGAAGATATTAGAGGATACGAGAGCCGCGATATAGTCGCTGAGGATATACCAGAGGATAGAAATTGTATGTGGTTTTTTAGCTGCCGCCATGCATGAGGGTCAGGTATTGATCGAGTTGTGTTTGATTTTTTGCAGGATTTGGTGAGCGATGTCCATGGCTCTGAATCCGTCGACTTCAGATACGAGGGTGGGTGTATTGGTCAGGATAGCCTCGGCGAATTTTTCCAGTTCCAACCGCATGGCGTTGACTTCAGGAACGGAAGGATTGGAAAGGACGATAGTCTTTTTGCCGTTGGGTGTTTCGATATCGAAGGAGAAAACGTCCAGGTCCTGGGGCGTTTTTAATTTGATGATCTCGGTCTTCTTATTAAGGAAATCGATGCCGATATAAGCGTCTTTCTGAAAGAGCCGCATTTTGCGCATTTTTTTCATCGAGATGCGGCTGGAAGTCAGGTTGGCGACGCAGCCGTTGTTGAACTCGATGCGGACGCTGGCGATATCCGGCGTATCCGTCATGACGGCCACACCGCTGGCGGAAATGTTGTTGACTTCGCTGTGAACCAGGCTGAGGATGATGTCGATATCGTGGATCATCAGGTCAAGGATGACGCTGACTTCAGTGCCCCGGGGATTGAATTGTGCGAGGCGATGAACTTCGATGAAGAGCGGATTCAGTTTGGTGCCCTGTAAGGCCAGGTAGGCAGGGTTGAAGCGCTCAACGTGTCCGACCTGCAATTTGACGTTGGATTCTTTGACCAGTTTGACGAGCTCCCTGGCTTCTGCCATGCTACTTGCCAGCGGTTTTTCCACGAAGACATGGCGGCCCTTGCGGATGGCTTTTTCGCATAAGGAGAAATGCATGGGGGTAGGTGCGACGATGTCGACGATATCACAGGCATCCATTAACTGTTCCGGGTCCGAAAAGCGGGTCAGCTGATATTTTTCGACAACTTCGCGGGCAATGTCGTCATTAGGGTCATAAAATCCTACCAATTCCGTTGTTTTGATCTCTTTCCAGTTGTTCAGATGAAATTTTCCCAGGTGGCCGACCCCAAAAACACCTACTTTAAGCATTTATGAACTTTTATTCTTCAAACGTACATCAAAATGATGAATTGTGCATCAATGGATTAAAGGCGACGCGCAGCGGGGAAAGGGCCTATTTTACCGTATAGGTTAACCTGGAGGGGCCCACGCCGGTGATCTTTAACGACTTCCAGCCGGCGGGCAGGCGGGTCGGCAGCTGCGTTACTCCTTCGCTGGTGATTTCCAGGCCGCCGAAACCGTTCAGCATGGCCTGGAGCATTCCTCCGGCGCCGGTGGCAAAATAGGGATTATCGCCTGAAGCTGTTTCGGCCATGACACCGAAAGGGGGGCGCAGGTTAGGTAAATAGCCCGATGTGAATACCTTCAGGGCGCTGTCCGGGAAGCCGAGGCGTTCATATAGAATAGCAAAGATGGCCTGGGTCATGGCGGGCCCTTCGCCTACCCGTGGTTCGTAGTAGTCGAGGTCTTTGCGGATGGCCGCGGAGGTGGTGATCTCTTTGAGGGGATAGGCGAGGAGGTTGACATCCGCCTGTTTAATGGGTTCGCCATTGTAAGAGCCGTGTTCGCGGGTGACACCGTCGGGAAAACGAAGGATTGGAATATTGTTGTGGACGGTGGTCCAATCGGGGTCGGGGGTGAGTCCCAGGACATGGGCGGCATCGATAGCATCCTGGAGGTTGGCTCGGGCGGCGGCGTTGGTATAGGCGTTATTGTCAATGTTTTCTGCCCATTCGTCGGCTGCCACCACGTTTTTGATATCATAATGACCGGGGCCATTCCTTTCCACGCGGCTGGTCCAGAAGTCGGCGGTGGCCTGTAGAAGCGGGTAGCCTTTCTCGCGGAGCCAGGATTTGTCGCGGGTGACACAGTAATAATTCCAGGCAGCGACGCCCACATCGGCGGTGATATGGTGTTCGAAGGGGCCGCTGAGGGCCCAGACGGGGGTCTCTTCGTTGCCGCTGGCGGCACTTTCCCAGGGGAACATGGCCCCTTTATAGCCATGGCTGGCTGCATTTGCCCTGGCGGCGGGCAAGCGTTGGAATCGGTATTCCATTAAGGAAGCGGCTATTTCGGGATGCAACAGGAGCAGGGCGGGATACATCCAGATCTCTGTATCCCAGAAGGTGTGGCCATTGTAGCCGAGTCCGCTGAGGCCCATGGGGGAGAGGCTGTAGGCGGTACCTGCCCGGGCAAAGGAATAAAGATGATAGAGCATCAGGCGGATATTGCGCTGTGTGACGTCGTCACCTTCGATGAGGATGTCACTTTTCCAAAGTTCGCTCCATGCCATTTGGTGTGCATGTATCAATTGCTTGCTGCCCTGCAGGGTAGCGAAGAGGGTGAGGCGTTCGGCTTCGTTAAGAGGGTCGTCGTTGTGTGCCGAAGTGAGAGCCGACCCTACGATGGCAAAATGGTAGGTCGCACCGGCGGCGAGCTTCTTTTTGAATTTCATCAGGTGCATGTTGTTGTCCCACATTTCATGGATGATTTCAGGCGTAGAGCCATTGGGCTCATCGAAGAGGAAGCTATTCGAAGCGGCCATGAGGAGGCGGCCGGTGGGGCTTTTGGCGGTCGAGGTGAGCAAGGCGATCTTCGCCTGGGGCCTGTCGATCTGATTGTAATAATTTTCGACGTCTTTGAGCATATCGGGGGCTTCCATGACGCTGGCGGGGATGATTTCGATGTCTTTAAGCGCTGTGATGGTAACGTCTACCAGGGCCGTGTAGGGTAACTGGCGCAAGGAATACCAGGTATAGCTGACGGTGGCCTTGTCCTGGTAGTCGAAGCTGGTCGTGAGGCTTGCATTCTTCATGTCCAGGACCTGGTGGAGGTGGGCTACCTGGTTGAAACTGCTGATACGGTTACCGTCAATATCCAGGTAACAATTGACGAAGTTGAAAGTCTTGAGGATATTGCTGACTCGGCCGCGGCCATAGAGATCAAAAGCGCCATTGAGAACGACGTCTTTGGCGCGGAAGGGGTCGGCGGAGGAGACGAGGCCGATCATGCCATTGGCGACGGTGACGCCGAAGTAGTGGGCGGGGTCGATAGAGTCGGCATGGATTGTCCAGGTATCGCCATCGCCTGCGGCAAGCCTTTGGCGGCCGAAGGGGGTGGGTTGGCCCTTTGCCATGGCAGAAAGCAGCAGGGTGATGATGAACAGTAAGCGGCGGGCTCCAGCCCCGGGAAGATGTATGGAAAGCATGGGACTAATTTACTATTTATTACTTATTTTTAGGCTGTTATGAAAAAATGGTTATTAGTATCGGGGACGGTTGCTATCATTGTCTGTGTATGTCTTTTTTCTTTTACAGGACTCACTTTTTCCACGATCATCACCACTCGTTGCAATATGGCAGCCGCACAGCGCTGCCATGCAGATACTGCTCAATGGGCTGAATGGTGGCCCAAAAACAGCCATTGCTCCTACCGTGTCAAGGGCGTATTTTATGACGAGGTACGATTGTCCGTCGAATGCGCCGATGATAGTCATTTGGACGGAGACTTTCGGCTAGCACCGCTGTATGTCGATTCGGGTGTTGCGAGTTTGGAATGCCATATTCCTCCTGGCCATCCATTCATCAAGGCGCGCCTATACTGGCAAGGAAAAGAGATCCTGCGAAATATGGCTGGCATTCTGAACTCATGGAAAGCGTTTGTCGAGGATAATAGAAATCTTTACGGCGGGGTCAATTTTCACCGGACAGATTCGAAAGACTCCGCTTTGGTCGCGATTGCGTCGTTCGCGTCTGCTTATCCCAGTACTGCCGAGGTATATGCAAAGATCGACAGTTTACGAAGCTATATCAGCGGACAGGGGGCGGCGGCCGTCAGTGCACCCTGGCTGAATGTGACCAAGCTTGGCGACAGGCGGTATAAATATACGGTAGCGCTTTCCATCAATAAGCGGCTTGAAGGGAAGGGCAGGATCATCCCCCAACGTTACGTGCCCTGGAAAAATATAGAGGGTGAGGTGCATGGGGGGCTCTATACGATTGAGAAGGCTTTTGGGCAGATGTCAAAATACAGGCTGGATATCAATGCAACCATTATAGCCATGCCTTATCAATGCCTGATCACCGACCGGCGGGAGGAACAGGATACGACCAAATGGGTGACGATGGTTTGTGCGCCTATTTCATAAATGGCGGTGGGGGATCGCTGAATTGGATGAGCATGGTGCTGTCATTATTCCTGGCGAGGATAAAGGCCTCTTTCTTCCCCACGCCGATCCTGCTGATATGCCGGACCTGGCCTTTGATCGACAGGCCATTGATGCTTTCGGCGGTGAAGGCGCCTTTCCCTTTGTTTACCAGTATCGTTCCGAAATCGGCATCGTAACGTCCCATCTGGATATTGTTTTCATAATAATTTCCGACCAG
>JAMFSL010000314.1 GCA_026225275.1 Puia dinghuensis | reverse complement strand
TTATCAATGTGACAAGCAAACTGCCTATCCGCGGACTGGTCAATGAAATCAAAGACATCCAAAGACTGATGAAACTGGACAAGGATCACAAGCCACATTTTATCGACGAACCCTATCTGCCCGTCGCCCGTAAATTATTGCCATGGCAATACGAGAAGGGTTGGCTGGAATACAGCAACAAGAGCTTTACGGGTAGATTCGTTGCGGATGCGATGCTGCTGTTGAAACGGCGGGAAGGTGAGATCGCCTGGCAAATCGCAGAAAGATTTGCCTTTCAGAACCTGCCCGTGGCTATCCGCCAGGGACAACTATTCGCGTAATTAAACTGTCAACTGTAAATCAGCAATATGATTCAGCAAGATCCGTCCGATGCCTCGGCCGGCGAAGGCCGCGTACCCGATTATTCCGGCCCCATCAATCCTGTCCAATACCTGAAGGGCCGCGGCGCCCAGGTGAACCCTAAAAACCGCTTTCTGAAAAATGAAAGGGTCAAAGAACATATCGAGGCGATAGACGAATGGATAGAACCTAACAGCGAGACCGAGTACCTGGAAGAGCATGCCAAAGGTATTGTCAACAAAGTGGACAGCCCGGACGTAGGCATGTGGTACAGTATGAACCCCTACCAGGGGTGTGAGCATGGGTGTACCTACTGCTATGCCCGTAATGTACATGAATACTGGGGCTATAGCGCCGGCCTGGATTTCGAAAGAAAGATCATCGTCAAAAAGAACGCTCCCGAGCTACTGCGTAAATTTCTCATGAACCCCAAATGGGAATGTCTGCCGATATCGCTCAGCGGTAACACGGATTGCTATCAACCCGCGGAAAAGAAATTCGGCATCACCCGCAAGCTGCTGGAGACCTGCCTGGAATTCAACCAACCTGTCGGCATGATCACCAAGAATGCCGGTATCCTGCGGGACAAAGACCTGCTGGCAGAGATGGCTAAGAAAAACCTGGTGTCCATTCTCATTTCCATCACTTCTTTCGACGAAGACCTGCGCCGGGTAATGGAACCCCGCACGACCACTGCGCGGCAACGATTGCGGACCATTCAGGAGCTCAGCACTGCGGGCGTTCGCATGGGTGTCATGCTAGGTCCGATGATCCCCGGCCTCAACGAGCACGAAATGCAGCGCATCATGAAAGCCGCCGCTGAGAATGGCGCTACTTTCTCCGCTTATACCTTCATCCGCCTCAATGGCGCCATCAAGCTGATCTTCCATGATTGGCTCTACAAAAATTTCCCGGACAGGGCCGACAAAGTATGGCACCTCATCGAAGCCAGCCATGATGGCAAAGTCAACGACAGCCGCTGGGGAGTGCGGATGCGCGGCGAAGGTAATATCGCGCAGCTGGTGGCACAGCAATATGCACGCTATACGCAGAAGTATGGATTGAACGCGGAGAGGTGGGAGTTGGATTGCTCACAGTTCAGGCGACCGGGTGAGCAGATGAAACTGTTTTAAGATAAAAAAACCTTAACTTATGAAATATGAAATTTATGATCACATAAAAATCACTGATGATTTTAGCATATTCGATTTTTTAAGTGTTGGCAAAAATGGTCAAATTCCAAAGCGTAAAATCTCAATAAATTGAAGGGTAAAATTCTCGCTCCTAAAAAATTAGCAGCGGCTAATAAATCTTTAAGAAAACTTAAGAATTCTCTACCCAAGTAAATTTTATTGGGATAGAGAAGAACGCTAGCAACGGAAGGCTGCGTCTTACGCTCAACCGAACCGTCGTCTTACGACCAGTCGAATTCCCTAACCTTCCCGTTCAGCTTCCATTTGGAAGGCAACGTATTCGTCAGCCAATCCAGCGGTTCCCCGGCTGGTAATGGTCGTGCGGCCTGGGCAAAAGACGCTCGTATTGTCGCTTTTTGTTCGGCTCCCAGCATATCAGGCTGCGCGGAAATGAACAACGGACAGCCGGAGCCGGCCAGCAGCTGCATCCATTGTTTGTTCTTATTCCAGGGAATGTCTTTCGTCAACCCTACACAGTCGCCATCCATCGCATAAAAATTATTATGCTGGATCATCCGGAATCCCAGGGTATTCACCCCCATTTTCCGCGTCCGTGCCCACTCCTTCCCGCTGGTATCATCGCCTGTCCGATTGAGCTCGAACAGGCCGGCGGACAGATGGCTCAAGGTATTGCAGCCGATCAGATAGACGCTTCCCGCTGCCGCCCGGATACAGCGATACAGGGCGAGGACAATCTCCGCCGTCGTCCGCGTGTTATCCCGAAACCGCCATCCGGAAGTGGTCACGTCGCTGGCCATCTCGAAGCCCCATTTTCCGAAGATATCATAGGTGCTGAAATCATGCTTCACCATTTCGTAGCCCCATTCCCGATAGGTTAAAATATTCCTCCTCACCCGGTCCAGGTTCTCCTCGATGGATGGATCGAGTATCGGGCTTTTAGGATCATTCCTGCCGGGAATGGCCGGCAGTAGCAACGAAGCAGGATCTTTATAGGAGGCGCACAGCGGCCGCATCCATAGGCCCGGCCTCATTCCTTCTTTTTTGATATCAGCCGCCAGCCGGCCCATATCTTTGAATTTATCATTGGGCCGGGAAAAATCATCCATCCAGGCAGCGCTGTTCGGTTGGGAAGGCGCATACATAGCCCAGCCTGCGTCGACCACGGAAAAAGGACGATTGGCGGTATCGGTGGCCAGTTCCGTCATCAATGCCGTCTGACGCAGGATCAGGTCGGGATTGTTATTGCCATATGCATAATACCAGTCATTGATGCCGTAGACAGGCTGACTGGCCAGCCGGGGTTTGTCGCACATCATGTGGCAAAACCTCCTACCGGTGGCAAAGACACTCTCCCCCTCCCTTCCGTTCGTTACAACGATATCAGCTGCCGTCAGCACCCTGTTCCCTAAGGATACGCCCACACCCCCGCTGCGTGTATCCATCGTCAAACTGAGAAGGGGCGATCCACCCTGCCAGTAACAAAGGCTATTACAACCGGTCTTCACCCCAAAACAGGCAGTACCCGTTCCTCCCTGATCGATGAAATACCAGGGCATCCTCCGGTTGAATCCGGCGGCCGCAAACCCTTCATCACCATAGGTCCGCTCCCATTGGTCACCCAGCACGCTGCCATTCCTGATCAGTTCACGATGCCATTGCAACTCTATAGAATGCAGCGGTTGGGTAGGAGACGCCGCTTCCACCCGCATGGAGTCGTGCATATATTTCAGCCTGACCGTAACGTCCTTGTATAAATAAACGCCACGCGTGTGTGTGAGCTGGTGCACACCGTCATCCAGCCTGACCAATACCCTGGAAGGCGGTAAAATAAATTCACCGGGAGCAGCAGAGACCTCCTGGCGGGAGAACAACAAACTACCCAGTGCGGCGGTCCCGGAAAGGCGGATAAAATGTCTTCTTTGCATTAGATCAGCAAAGTACTAAACAATTCTTAACTTGTCATCAAACAGCTATCCCCATGCACTTCCGCCGCATGCCGATCGAAGTCGAATCCCCCGAACAAATGGGCTACGACTCGATCCGGAACAATCTCTCCGAAAGTTCGTATACCGATACCCTGCTCCGTGACACCGGCATCGACACCGGTCTCTACGACCTACTGCTTGCCTATGGCTCACACGCCGGGCATGAAGGTCTGAGAGAACTGATCGTCAAAGATACCCCGCTGAAAAAAGACGATGTACTTATTACTATCGGTGCTGCCGGCGCCCTTTTCATCATCGCCACCTCCCTGTTGGAAAAAGGCGACGAGCTGGTCGTCGTCCGCCCCAATTACGCCACCAATCTGGAAACACCACGCGCCATCGGCGCTACACTAAAGTATATTGATCTCCGGTTCGAAGAAGGCTTTGCGTTGGACCTGCATCAGATAGAGAAAGCCATCACTCCCGGGACGAAGTATATTTCGGTGACCTATCCGCATAATCCTACCGGCGTCTGCCTGACGGATAACGAACTTCGCCAACTCATCGTGCTTGCCGAAAGTAAAGGCATCCGACTGCTCGTCGACGAGACCTATCGGGATATGGTATTCAGAGAGCCACTTCCCCTCGCAGTGGAATATTCTCCGCATGTCATCAGCGTATCCTCTCTTAGCAAAACATACGGTCTGCCTGGAATCAGAGTAGGCTGGATCATCTGCCGGGATAAGGAACTCATGGAGACCTTCCTGGCCGCCAAGGAACAGATCTATATCTGCGGCCCCGTGCTGGAAGAAGAGATTGCCTATCGCTACCTGCAACAGAAAGACCGCTATCTCCCGCTCATCAGAACGGATATCCGTCAAAAATTCGACATCGTAAAATCCTGGATGCGGCAGCAGGAAAGTTTCGAATGGGTAGAGCCCGGAGGAGGTGCCGTCTGCTTTCCCCGAATACGACAACCGGAGCGGGTGGATATCGGTAAGTTCTATGATATCTTACTGAATAAATACGGTACCTATACCGGCCCCGGACACTGGTTCGACATGCCCCGTCATTATATGCGCATCGGATACGGCTGGCCGCCCCGGGCATCGCTGGAGGAAGGATTACAATCATTGACCAAAAGCCTGCTGGAAGCCAGCCGCTGAGATATTCTTAGGAGAGATTATAGGCAGTGAGTCTTATCTTTTCTTTCTCTATGATGGATCTTGCTTCCAAAATACTGATCTTCAGTGAATTAAAAGAATCGGCCAGTTCCGGGATCTCAACGCGCTGACAAGCGGTTTCGAAATCCTGGCATTGGGCCTGGATAGAGAGCAACCCGACAAACCCGAACAACGGTTTGATCTTGTGAATGGCGCTTTTGAGGGCTGGAGTATTTTTAACCTGGTAGCTGGAAAATATAGCTTGTACGAACTCGTCATAATCCTTTAAAACATCCGCGAAAGTCTCCTCTATCATGATATAATCGCCTGCATATAAGTCAAATAGGTAGTTTCCGTCGATGGGAGGGCTGAAGGAGAATGTGGTATCGGACAGTGGATTATTCATATTGGACTCGTGAGATAGTTAACGGCGGCTAAAATAATTTATTGTTTTCTGTCGTTCACTCTGGGGAAAACCCCTAAAATCCAGTTTAATCCTTTGCGTAACCCGTTTATCCTGCTCTTCAAGTCCTTTTACGAGGATATAGTCTATTCCGGGCTGAGGGAGGAGTATTCCCCTTCCCAAAGGAAAAAGACCATCCGGTTCAATCAATTCATCCTGTTGATCCTGATTGCGCACTTCGTATCCGTCATCTCCTATTTCGTTTTCGGTCTTTATATCAGCGCCCTGATCAATCTCAGCGCCGCCTATATCTTTATCGTTGCCTATCACCTGAACTTACGGCGGAAATACCTGCTGGCCCGGATGTTATCCGTGCTCAACCTGAACCTGTACCTGGTGATCATGAATTATATGGAGGGGCTGAAGGCAGGAGAATACCTGTTCTATTTTCCGTACTTTCTGATCATGACCTTTATCATCAGCTTCAGAAGGAATGTAATGGAACTGGCGGCCACCTATTTGATTACTATTGTTGCTCTTTTATTCTGTTACTATCAGTGCCCTCAGGAAAACTATTACCAGGTCCATATCGCACATATGTTCGACCGCCTGCACGAAAGTAACCTCGTTATTTCCTTATTGCTGACCACTTTCTTTTCATACGCTATTCTCCGCATCAACAGAAATAATGAATCGGCTATTCTGAAAGAAAAACAGTTTGCCGATACTATTTTCAATACTTCCCTTGACGGCGTATTCATCCTGGATGCTGAAGCGCTGATCATTACCGATTGTAACAAAAGGGCCGTCGAACTGCTGGAGATCGAGGACAAATCGCTGATCATCGGCGCGCCCATGGATAGTCTATTCACAAAAGAACATCTGCGGCTGTTCAATAGCATTAGAAAAATTCCCGGCGATGAACAGACGGGCAGCTGGCAGGGCGAACTGGCCCTTACCTCGCGGAAAGACAACACCGTCTTTGCATTTGTCAATGTTGTTTCTTTCTTCGATAACGACCGCCGTTTCTGGAAGATCAGCGTACTGGATATTTCCGAAATTAAGATGACCCAGTTTGAGCTGATGAAAGCCAAGCAGAAGGCGGAGACCGCTTCGAGAGCCAAGTCCAGATTCCTGTCCAATATGAGCCACGAGCTGAGGACTCC
>JAMFSL010000046.1 GCA_026225275.1 Puia dinghuensis | reverse complement strand
TAACCTTCGCTTCGCTCGGTTACCCTCCGTTCGTCCGCAGTGCATCCTTCGTCTTGCCCTTCCGTTCATCCCGCCGCCCTATGGCCTTTTTCACCGCCATTCATTTGAGTACTCAAATAAAAAAAAATCCAAAAAAGACAATTCGCCGAAAAAATTTGCTCCCTCATCATCTCCCCACTCACGCGCTCCTTGCATTCTAATCGCTCCTCCGCTGCGGCTGTTGACACAGCCTAACCAGGGCCTATGTCGGCTCCGCTTATTCGGGGCTTCGCCCCTCAAAGCTTCGCAACGACCGTCCCGGTCGTTAGGCCGTTAGGCCCAGCTAAACGCATCCCCCGTCACCACATGCGTCACCTTCACCCCCGGCGCCTTCTGATTCAGCACCGGCACCAACCACTCCAGCCCCGGCTCCTCACTGACGGAATGCCCCAGCACCACCAGCGCAATCTTCCCCCCGATATACCGCGCATCCCGCACATACTCGCTCGTCTCCCACTCATTCAACTCGCCGCAGATAAAAAGATCCGGCTGGTATTGCTCGATCTGTGCAATCTGTCCCCGCCCTCCTGCCGCTCCCGGCGACAACACAATCTTGCTGCACACCTGCTCCGGATCCCCGATATATTTCAAATGCTCTATCCCGAGACGTTTCTTCAGATGCGCGATCACCTCCTTCAAAGGCATTCCCGGCAACGATAGCATCGCCGGATTATTCGCATCGTAATATTTGTCCCAGCCCAGCGCCTGCAGCACGCCCATTCGGACGCCATCCGGCGTGTGCGCGTGTATCCCGTCATGAAAACGCCATACGCAAATGCCATGCTCCTTCAGGATACGCTCCTTTGCCTTGAAAACCGGATCATTTCCCAGCCATGTCGTCTCATCCAGGTGATTGTAATACGTGGGCTCATGCGCAATGATAAAATTCGCGCCCAGCCCAATAGCCTTCGCTATCACCGCTTGCGTCGCAAACATCGTGGTGACGATACCCTTGACTGGCTGGTTGGGGTCTCCCGCCTTAATAGTATCCACCGTATTCGGAAACGGCGCACCGGGAATATCCGCCAGCAAGGCATCGATCACTTGTTGGATCGTCGTATCACCCCCATGCCCATCCCGCCGCGGCGCGGCCAATAAAGACCCCGTCATCAATGCAGGCCCCGTCAGCGCAGCCATCGTCGTTAGAAAATCACGCCGCCCCCAGGCTTTGTGCGGCAAGGATCCATCCAATGTATTGTCAGGCATATATCGTTGTTTATGCCAATAAATATAAAGTTTATTTACATCTCCCCGACTGGCAGCTCGACATAAAACGTACTGCCCTCACCCTCCTCCGTCTCATACCAGATCCTCCCGCCCAACCGCCTTATACGACCTTAAATGGAATTAAATTATTCGAACCTCATTACATATAAACCATTTTAGGTACTTTTCTGATATAAATCAATAGTATGAAGCTTTCCATCCTTTTCCTCCCCGTTTTTGCCATTCTGACCCAATGCGCTCTTTCCCAATCCCCCGCCGGCAGCAAGGAAAAACTCGCCGTCATCGGCTACTATGCCGGAAGAGGAACGGACATCGACAGCTTCGCTACAAACCAGCTGACCCATATCATCTTCAGCTTTTGCCACCTGAAAGGCAATCTGCTCCACGTAGAAAATGCGAGAGATACCGCTACTATCATGCACATGGTGTCCCTGAAACAAAAGAACCCCCAGCTTAAAGTGATCCTTTCACTGGGTGGATGGGGGGGCTGCAAAACCTGCACCGATGTATTCGCCACCGATAGCGGACGAAGCCAATTTGCTCACTCCGTCAAGGATCTCACCGATTATTTTCATACCGACGGCCTCGACCTTGACTGGGAATACCCGGCCCTCGTAAACGTCCCCGGCTATGCCTTCTCTCCGGACGATAAAGATCATTTCACCGCGCTGATCAGGTTGCTGCGCACCGGGCTGGGCAAGAAAAAAGAAATCAGCTTCGCAGCCGGCGGCTATACCGATTACCTGAAGACCTCTATAGACTGGAAGAATGTGACGCCCCTCGTCGATTACATTAACCTCATGACCTACGACCTCGTCAACGGCTATGCTACCGTCACCGGTCATCATACTCCGCTGTATTCCACTCCGCAGGATGTGGAATCCGTCGATCATGCCGTTAGCTGGCTCGATTCCATTGGCGTCCCCGTCAGCAAAATAGCCATCGGCATGGCCTTCTATGCCCGCGTCTTCCGGGATGTGGACAGCGTCAATAATGGCCTGTACCGCCCCTGCCATTTTTTCCGGGGTGTCGGCTACAAGGATTTTGCCACCTATTTCTCTCCCGATAGCGGCTTCGTCTATCATTGGGATCCCATCGCACAGGCGCCCTACATGTACAGTGCCAAACAACATCTCTTCGCGTCCTTCGACGATACCGCTTCCATCCGGCTGAAAACGCTCTACGCCCTCCACAAAGGCCTGGGCGGAGTCATGTTCTGGCAGCTCACCGAGGATACTTTCAGCGGCGGTCTACTCGAAGCGGTAGATAATACGAAAAAAACAGCCTTCCACTAATAACCTGACTGTCAAGCAGATAAAATTTTCAGTCGATAAAAGTGGCCAACAGCGCGAATTGGGGGGCGAAAAAAGCAACCATTAACATTTCGTTTGCGTATAATCTAGCTTGGTAAAAGTAGTTTGCGCGTTATATTATCATCTACCACCAATTTATTGTTCATTCGTTTTGATTTCAGGAAACACGCAAATACACGCCTTGATAGACGGGTGCCGTTCGAATGATCGCACCAGTCAAAAAGAGTTGTACAACATGCTCAAGGAGTATGCTATCAAAATATGTTACCGTTATCAAAATAACCTCGAACAGGTGGAAGAGATTATGAACGAAGGTTTTATCAAGCTATTTAAGAACATTCATCAATTCGAGGAGTCCCGTCATTCAGATGTGCTGGCGTCCCTGAAGGGATGGTTCAAACGGATCCTTGTCAACACCTGTATCGACCATTACCGAAAGAATGCCTCGTATATCAATGGACAAATGCTGTCAGAAGATGCCGAAAACATCGCTGACAAACAGGAGACCGGCATCGATATCCTTTCTTATAAAGAGATCATAGACGCCATCCGTCATTTGTCGCCGGCATATCGTACCGTCTTTAACTTATTTGTCATAGAAGGGCTGACCCATGAAGAAATCGCTAAACACCTGGGTATCTCGGTCGGTTCTTCCAAATCAAACCTGTCCAAAGCACGCGAAAACCTAAGAAAGATCCTAACAAAAAAAACTGACCAGTTAGCGTATGTTCAACCTATCCGATAAAGATCTGGATCGCCTGAGCCGGGAAGCCGCCGAGGAGCATGATCCGGGGGATATCGTAGGCCCAAGGTCATGGGACAAGCTCGAAATTCGGCTGGATAGGCAATTAGGGCATGTCACTCCCCGCCCCGTCCGGGGATTTTATCGCCTCCCTTTTTATTACGCCCCGGTTGTGCTGCTGATACTCGGCGCCTCTTATTATTTTATCAGAAATCACAAGACTCAAAAGGAGGTATCCTCCGGTAGCCCGCCATTGACATCGATCAAACCGTCACCCGCCGGTACAGACAAACCCTCTGCCTCATATCAAAACCCAACACAAACCGATAAATCTACTTCTACACTAGTCCTTCCCCCTGCAACCGCTACACAATCGGCCGCCGGCCAACCGCCTGCCCCGGCAGCCGGTACAGCGCCCGGTCATGACCTTACCTCCGGCAGCCCGGCCACCTCACCTGCATCCGCCACACCCGCCGCCGCCCATTCAGGAAACACCAGTTCCAGCGAAGCCGGCCATCCGGGCGTCGCCACCACCAGCGCCGGCCTCACCTCCGGCAACAACACAGCAGCCACCCCTGGCGCCGGCAGCCTCACCACCCGCAACCTGACCTCCGCGACAGGCACCACCCGCAACCGCTTGACCCACCACCATACCACCAGCGGCCACAATCGCTTGATCGCCTCATCCTCCGGCTCGTCCACCAAAGCCTCCGATCGATCCGCCTCCCCCGACAGATCTGTCGGCCCAGATGAGACATCGACCAACAGATCAACTAAAGGCTCCGGCACCACCCCGCCACCCGGTGTCGCCTTTATACCTATACCTGCCCCGCCCGACCACAGCGCTGCCGCTGAGAACTTCGTTGGGCCTGCTTCGACACGGCCCTCCTCGTCCGTACCCTCCGGGTATATCGGCCGTCCCCTCGGACGTCCTCTCCCGGGCCAGCTATCGCTATCCTCCGTCCGCGGCCCTGTCCCGACGAAACGCCCCGGCTCAGTCTCCGACTCCGCCCTGCGCCACTTCACGGCGAAAGCCATCCCTACCCCCATCCGGAGAAAGGACGGTATGTCCGTCAACAGATCCTTACAGATCGGCTTGCTCTTCGCACCCGACTTCTCCTCAGTCAGCTCCCAGTCCGGAGATAAACCAGGCAGCACCATCGGGCTGACAGCGGATTATCAATTCGCTCATCGCTGGTATATCGGCAGCGGGCTGCTATTGAGCCGGAAGAACTATGCTGCCGCACCTCAGAACTATCATGTGCCAAAGGATTATTATAGTAGGAACAACATGAACAATGTCGATTTTATCAAAGGATCCTTCAACATGCTCGAAGTCCCGCTCAATCTCCGCTATGACTTCAGTGTCACCGGCAATACGCTCTTTTTCGCTACCGCCGGCCTGTCTTCTTATTTGCTGTCCAGCGAGAACTGCAACTATTATTACCACTCCTACTTCGCCCAGCAATTGTCTAAGAACATGCATTATAACAACGAGCCCGATTACCTGTTCTCCGCCCTCAATCTGTCCGTAGGCGTCGAAATGGGGATCAATAACAGCCTGTCAGTACTCGTTGCACCGTATGTAAAAGTGCCTGTCAGAAACATCGGATTCGGCCAGGTCCAACTCAGCAGCGTCGGTATCAACTTCATATTGGAACTCACGCCCGTCCTCAGCCGAAAAAGGTAATTAGCCTTTAACATCAAACCACACCCGCGTCTCATTATTCCAATCCCCATTATAATTGATCGTGACCTCCTCTCCAGCCTTAATAAAGCGTATTGCTCTCACACTTATCGTCTCCCCACCAAAATCCATCTCATACTCACAGTTCGATCGATAAGAATGATTATACAGCGGCACATATCCCAACGCCATACAACAATCCTTTTTGTCCGGACCCCACTCGAAAATATAATCATGCAGCAAGGTCTGGTCCAGCAACTTCCGCTCCGCCCGGGTCATCACGATCACCGGCGATACCTCAATCACCGTATCCCGGGGAATATCGACAGAAGTATACACGCCCCGCCCCCTCTCCTCAGTAGGCGCTACATACAGGTCCGGTAAGATCATACGTTCATTTTTGGGCAAATTAATAAACCCTGGTCAGCATTTAACATGGCCATCCTACTCTCTTTGTCTATTCAGCATTTTAATGTAGGTTTGGCGTATGTCTTTATCCCCTGAGTATATTGATCAGTTCCGGAACATTCAGTCGGAAGATGTACTGCATATCCGGGAATTTCTGAATAATCAGAATATCAGCGATGTGGCCGAACTGATATATGAATTTCCGGAATTCGAAAGCCAGATCATCGGCAACCTCAGCATTCACAGGGCTTCCAGCACCTTCAAGATCCTCGATGTCCCGACGCAAAAAAGAGTCATACAAGACTTGCCCGCCCTCAAGACCGCAGAACTGCTGAACGATCTGTCGGCCGATGACCGGACCTCCTTCCTCGAAGAGCTCCCCAGCGAAGTGGTGAAAGAACTGATAAAGACCCTCGACCCCGAAGAACGAAAGATCACTCTCGCCCTGCTGGGCTATCCCGAAAGCAGCGTCGGCAGGCTCATGACACCCGACTATATCGCCGTGGAAAAAGACTGGACGGTCAGGGAAGTCATCGACCATATCCGCGAAGTAGGCAGAGACAGCGAAACCATCGATGTCATTTATGTGGTGGATGAGAAAGGTGTTTTTATCGATGACGTCCGGATCAGGGAGATCATCCTCGCCAATCCCGAGAAAAAGATCGAGGACGTGATCGACAACCGCTATATCGCCCTCAACGTGAATGACGACCAGGAGACCGCCAGCGAAGCATTCAAAATGAACAACCGCGTCGCCCTCCCCGTCCTCGATAATAATAAGATCCTGCTCGGCATCGTCACCATCGACGACGTCCTGTGGATCACCCAGCAGCAATTTTCCGAAGACATCCAAAAGATCGGTGGTACCGAAGCCCTCGACGAACCCTATCTCGAAATGCCGCTGCTCAAGCTATTCAAAAAGCGTATCGTGTGGCTAGTCGTCCTCTTCCTCAGCGAAATGCTCACCGCCACCGCCATGGGCTATTTCGAAGACGAGATCGCCAAAGCCGTCGTTCTTGCCGTCTTCATCCCTCTCATCATCTCCAGCGGCGGCAACAGTGGCTCCCAGGCTTCCACCCTCATCATCCAGGCCATGGCACTGGGCGAACTGACTATCGCCGACTGGTGGCGCGTCATGCGGCGCGAACTCCTCTCCGGCCTCCTCCTCGGCCTGGTGCTCGGCATCATAGGTTTTACCCGGGTCATGCTGTGGAATCAGATCTTTCATACCTATGGTGATCATGGCGCCCTGATAGCCAGCACCGTAGGCATCGCCCTGATAGGAGTGGTGCTGTGGGGCACCATTGCCGGCAGCATGCTGCCCATCGTCCTCAAAAAGTTCGGCGCCGACCCGGCTACCTCCTCCGCACCCTTCGTAGCCACCCTGGTCGACGTGACCGGCCTGGTGATCTATTTTTCCGTTGCCTTTTTGATCATGCACGACACCCTCCTGAAATGATTTCCCGAAAACTTTACCGCGTATCCCGCCAGAATTTCACTGGAAAATAAATTTTTGCGCGCATTAAACCTTCTGTAATCAGGAATGTGACAATTGCTTACTTATTAGTGAAAAGCCTAATTTGTTAAAACATTGTAATCCCCTTATTGTCAACGTTTTTATGCGTAACTTTCTATGTCAGTCCGGCAACGATAACAGCCGGACAACCGTATCTAAAGTATCTAAAAGCGTATGTTTATGAAAAATATTATTCCAGGAATGAAACAGAAGATGTTGATGGCTCTGTTCGGCCTATTACTGGTAGGCATGTCTGGCTTTGCTCAACGCGGCGGCGGCGGCGGAAGAGGTGGTGGCGGCGGATCAAGAGGTGGTGGCGGTGGCGCCAGGGCAGGAGCAGGCTTCAGCGGCGGCGCCGTCAGAGGTACTGCCGGATTCGGTGGCGCCCGTGGCTACGGCGTCGGAGGAGTTAGAGGCGTTACAGGCGTCAGAGGCGGCTACGCCGGCCATGGCTATGGCGGTGTAGGAAGTCGTGGCTATGGCGGCCGCGGTTACTACGGCGGCTATGGTGGCTATGGCAGAGGTTGGGGCTATGGCGGCTGGGGCTTAGGTTGGGGTCTCGGCTGGGGCTGGCCTTATGGTTATGGATATGGCTATCCATACGGCTACGGCTATCCCTACGGTTATTCTTACGGTAATCCCTATGCCGATGGTTACTATGACGATCCCCAGGATCCCTATGGCGACGGCACCGTTTCTACACAGCCCCCTCCCCCTCAGTACAACAACGGCTATGGCGACAACTACAACGGCGGTAATGGGAACTACAATAATGGCGGAAACCCGAACGATGGCAACGCCTACAATAACGGTGGAAACCCGAACAATGGAAACGCTTACAATAACGGTGGCAACCCTAATTATAGCCAACAACAACGGCAGCGCCCACCTCAGGTGCCACAGGCGCCCGATACGGCCCTCTCTAACCGCCCGGGTACTCAAAATTCACCGTCTGCCTATTATGGTGGCGATGGCGCCACCGCTTCCAATGGCGAAAAAGTATGGGTGAAACCCCATTGGAAACACACCAACGATGGCTGGGTATGGATAGACGGTTATTGGAAAGCGAAGTCATAGAATGATCATTAAGCAATCGCATTCATCATATTCCTTTATCAGCCCTCTCCCGCGAGAGGGCTTTTTTTGTGCTGCGCCCCACGCCGACCTCCGCCAGCAAAGCCATCAGC
>JAMFSL010000313.1 GCA_026225275.1 Puia dinghuensis | reverse complement strand
TTTGTGCGGTAGCTCAAACCCCTAATTTTTCCATCGGGGGTAAGATCGGGAACCTGGATAAACCGGCCAAAGTTTACCTGGATTATTCAGATGGCAATGGCGGCGGCGGTACGGACTCTGCAGAACTGGTGAATGGCACGTTTAGTATTTCAGGGTATACCGCCGGGATCTCGACGGCGCGGCTGACGCTGGATCATACCGGAGAGGGAAAGCAGGCGGCCATTTACAAAGGGAATGACAATATCTATTTTTACTTCGCCAATGATCATATGAACATCAGGTCGGCCGACAGCCTGATCAAGGCGCAGGTGACGGGATCGGCCATATATGATGGGTATGCTGCCTACAATAAGACTGTCGGCGGCCCCATTATGGAGATTGACAGGATCGTCAATGCCGAATTTGCCGCCGGAACGCCGGAACAGCGAAGCGATTCCAACTTTGTGAAGACTGTCGATGCGGACTTTCGAAGAAGGATGGCTTTCATGAAGAAAAACCAGGTCCAGTTTGCAAAGGATCATCCGGAGTCTTTCTTTGGATTGGTGGCCTTATCGGAATGGGGATCTGTAAATAAAGGGAATGTGGATCAGGTCGACTCCATTTTTGGTGCGATAGACTTAAAATGGCGCGATACTTATTTCGGTAAAGCCCTCGCGCAGAAAATAGCTGCAGCACGGCTGGTGGTCCCGGGTGTGATGGCGCCCATGTTTACCTTAAATGATGCCAATGGCAAAGCCATATCCCTGGCAGACCTGAAGGGCAAAGTAGTGCTGATCGATTTTTGGGCCAGTTGGTGCGAACCCTGCCGCGCCGAAAGCCCCAACCTTAAGACCCAATACAAGCTGTATAAAGATAAGGGCTTTGAAATACTTTCTGTATCGATTGATACAGACAAAAAGAACTGGTTGAAGGCCATTTCCGACGATGGGCTGACCTGGTTACAGGCATCCGATTTGAAAGGATATGACAGTGAAGTCGTACGGTCATATGGAATTGGCGGTGTGCCTTCCTTTTTCCTGATCGGCCGGGACGGGAAGATCATTGCCAATGCTAATATTCAGGGAGCTGCGTTGAATCAAAGACTGGTGGGGATGTTCAAATAAACAATCCTACCAATATACAATCCTACCTGTTGGAATTTTTTGTAAAAAGTAAAGGGCTCACGAAAGTGGGCCCTTTGTCATGGAGTGAATTTTATGTGCTTGGAACAGGAATTGTAACTTATTGATTTTTAACAAGGAATATTTTTTGTGTGCCATTTGTGCGGGTGATTATCCAGCTTTTGGGAACATCCGGGCTAGTTGTAATATGTTTCCAGATATGGGGCGTAATTAGTAATTTACAGTTGAAAAATTGATGTATTATGGCGAATCTTTCTGTTCATCCGCCTTTGAGTAACGTGCAAGCTGAATTGCTTAAACTGTTTTCCGCTGAAATACCGGAAAATCATCTTTTTGAACTCAAAAAAGTCATCGCCAAATTCCTGCTGGACAAAGCGAGGGACAAAGCCGATGCTACATGGGATGAGAAGGGCTATTCCGACGAGAAATTACAGCAAATACTGGATAAGAAATAATGCCTGCATTAAAAGTGGTGTCGGACACCAATGCAATTCTTCGTTCCATTTCCCGCCGTTCTGCTTTCTCCGTTATTCTCGATAAATTGTACGATGGAGGATATGAATTATGGGTGACCAATGATATTTTGCTGGAATATGAAGAAAAAATAAATGACATTTTTTTTTAAAGAGACTGCCGGGTTAATAATTGGAGCTTTGTCACTATTGCCTAACGTCAAAAAGGCGGAAATCCATTACCAACTTTTTCTTATTGACATTGATAAGGACGACAACAAGTTTTCAGATTGTGCATTTGCCGGCAATGTGCATTATCTGGTGACGAACGACAAGCATTTCAATGTGCTTAGTACTATTCCTTTTCCTTCAATAAATGTGGTAACCCTGGAAAAGTTTAAGGACCTCTTAGATTGATGTGGATCCTGGCTATTCGGATGAAAAATTGCAATAAATAAAAAACAGATCAATAATTTCTGTTTATTGAAATTAAAATATAATTTTGTATCCGAATTCCTTTTTGCTCATCTTTAAAATAAAGGAATCATGACTGAACATACCTCCATATCATTCCTTTCACTCGCTGCCTAACAGGTAGGCGCAGACTGTTCCATTCTTAATCAGAATTTTATATCGGTCGGAAGAACTGTCATATCGGTTTATTCCTGATCTGTATTGCGGTATTCGCCTGCCTGAAATTAAAGCGCAGCAATTATCAAAATTGTTAATGCAAATTTTATGCACACGAACAATGGGCAGCTTTACGCCCTTTCGTATCGGCTGAGGTCTGCCCGCAATAAAAAGCGATCTCAAAAAAAAGATGTCGAAAAGCGATTGATTCAGCTTCACAAGCAAGAGGTAAAGCTTTGGACGGACAGGAGGAAATTACCCTGGGTCCTTTTGGCAGAGCCTTACCAGAAGGGCTGGAAGCGGTTTTTTGTTTTGCGTGAAGATGTCAAAAGAACCAATAATGCGGGCTTCTACGAGTCCCTCCTGGAGAAGATAAATACGATCCAATACAGCAAGGACAAGGGCTTTAAGGTAAAAAAAAGACGAATGCGGAAGAGAGTCTATGAAGTAAAAAAGCAATCTCTGCGAGAATTTTATGAATGGGAATGGAACAGTCCGAGATTACAACTTACGGAAAATGAAAAGGCTTTTTTTTGCCGGCAGGAAACCCTTTGCTCTAAAGGCAAATATACCTGTGTAAAATATGTATACGCGGAACCATGGCGTTTTGTTCTACAGATAAGACCGCACATGATCACGCACATGAAAATGATCGACGAAGACCTGGAGCGGGAGGTTCAACAATTGAAGAATTATGTTGAAAGGAATTACCTGCGCCATAAAATTATTAAAATGACGAAAGGAAGAAAACAAAACCAGAGAAAGTATTACAATATAAAGATGAATTATCAAGATCAATTTAAAAACAAGCCTTTATACAGCGTTTTGGATGAGTGTTCAAGAGAAAAAAATACAATAAACAATCAAACATGAGTATGTTAAGAGCAAAAGATCTGAGTAAGATTGGTTACACCAACGACCAGGCGAGAAGCCTTGTCATAAACATAGCCTCCAGGCATTTTAAACATCATTCCAAAGATGAATTGATTGCCTTATTAACGGATATTAAGGCTCATCCGAAGAATTATGTAAATGATGAAGTGACAGGAAAGATAGCCGCGAAATTCCTGGATATAGAAGAAGGCTGTCCTTTTAAAGTCTTCTCCTTGCTATCTCAGCCGGGGCCGCTGAAAATAGTTGGAGGAAAGGAAATAGAATTTTCGGCAAAAAAACAGATGGAAGGGGCTATGACATTGCCCATTACCGTTCGCGGAGCATTGATGCCGGATGCCCACACCGGATATGGATTGCCGATTGGCGCAGTATTGGCGACCGACAATGCCGTTATTCCTTTTGGGGTGGGCGTAGATATAGGGTGCCGGATGGCGTTGTCGATCCTGGAAGAAAGCGACCGCTTTCTCGGGCGCTATTCGCACCAGATAAAGGAGGCATTGAGGGAATACACGCATTTTGGAATGGAAGGCAGCCTGGAATTTCACCAGGAACATGAAGTATTGGATAGCCCGGTTTTTCAATCGACTGAACTGCTGCGGAAAATTCAGGGAAAGGCCGCCCGGCAATTAGGCTCTTCGGGAAGCGGCAATCATTTTGTGGAATTTGGGGAAATTGAGTTGTTTGAGAACAATTCATTTGGTCTCCCGTCTAAAAAATACCTGGCTTTGCTATCGCATTCAGGGAGCCGGGGACTGGGAGCGACGATTGCCCAGTATTATACAAAGATTGCGATGGATACCTGCAAACTTCCATCAGAAGTGCAGCAATTGGCGTGGCTCGATCTGGATAGCGAGGCCGGTCGAGAATACTGGCTGAGCATGAATCTGGCGGGAGACTATGCAAAAGCTTGTCATGACCGGATACATCTTAATCTTTTAAGGGCACTTGGTTTAGAGACTTTGGCAACGGTGGAAAATCATCACAACTTTGCCTGGAAGGACAGGCTTGCCGACGGGAGGGAGGTTGTCATCCATCGTAAGGGCGCTACCCCGTCACATGAAGGAGAGTTAGGAATCATCCCGGGTAGTATGACAACGGCTGCTTATCTGGTGAAGGGAAAGGGTGTTGATCAAACTTTATATTCGGCTTCTCATGGAGCGGGCAGGGCAATGAGCAGAAAGCGGGCGAAAGAGAACATGACGGTTTCGGCCCTGAAGAAAATGTTGTCCGATGCCGGGGTGACGCTTATCGGCGGCAGCGTGGAAGAGAACCCTCTGGCTTATAAAGACATCGAGAGGGTGATGGATGCACAGGATGAGCTCGTAGAAGTCCAGGGTAGATTTTTACCAAAAATTGTACGAATGAATAAAGAGTAACGCAAATGGAAAAAGTAATAATACAAATAACATCGGGACGGGGACCGGTTGAATGCTGCAGAGTAGTGGCTAAAGTACAGGAAAAGATCTTAATGCAAGCCAGGAAAAACGGGATTAAAACAGAAGTACTGGAAAATAAGAAGGCCGATTTGAAAGGTTGTTTGCTTTCTGCGACTATCCTGGGGGAAGGGGGCAACCTGCAAGCCTTTATAAAGGAGTGGAGAGGGACGATCCAATGGATAGCGCCAAGCCCATACCGGAGATTGCACAAACGGAAGAATTGGTTTGTCGGAGTAGAGATATTTGATGTCAAGGATCGCTTGCAATGGAACCCTAAAGAGGTTAGATTCGAGACCTGCCGGGCTTCCGGACCAGGTGCCAAAACGTAAATAAAGTGGAAACGGCCGTCAGGGGAATTCATATCCCTTCGGGTATCCGGGTCCTGGCGATGGACAGCCGTTCTCAATCACAAAACAAAAAACTGTGCTTAGAGCGATTGAAAGCAAAGGTTCTGGCCTGGCAGACCGGGCTGTTGACTGGGGAGCAGCAGACCCGCTGGCAAGAGCATGATGCCCTTGAGAGAGGCAATGCTGTGAAGACGATAGTAGAGGATCTATGATTTCCAGGATCCTTTTTAATTCTGAAGGGGAAAAGTGTATGCCAGAGCTCGTGCCAATTATGTGTCTTTTGTGCGGGCAAATTTTAAAAAACCTGTATAGCTATTTTAGGACGAGTCAGAAAGACTAGTCAAGACAAAAAGAAATTTTTCGCATATCGATTTCCTGCCGGCCGGCGCAGGATTTGTTGCCTGTATTACTCCGGTTTGATCATTACCTTAGATAAGAATAATAGCTGTATATTTAACAGGTAATGACGCTTCTACAGAAAAGTTGCTTGGCCGTGCCGGTTCTTGTTTGTTTACTGGCCGCCGGTACCGGGTGTTATTGTCAGGTCAAAGACTATCCCTTTGCGAAGTTGGATATCCAGGACGGATTGTCGAACAACCATATAAATACCATTTTTAAGGACCGTCGTGGATACGTTTGGTTCGGTACGATGTCCGGACTCAATAGATACGACGGGTACACCTTTAAAGTGTTCCGGCACGATGACTCGGATACCACTTCTCTCTCGGATGGCGATGTACTGCGTATCTTTGAAGGCCCGGAAGACAAACTGTATATCCTCACCGGCACCGGCGGCATCAATATCTACGATCCGCTGACAGAACATTTTATCCCCCATACAGCGGACTTCCTGCAGATACGTCATCTTTTAAGGTTTGGCCTCGTCGACATTTTCCATGGCAAAGACGGCCACTATTATTTCGTTTACGCTGATTCGGGGATCTACCGGTTGGATCCCGGCAGGCAAGCCATCCCGGTGGGCCCGGACATCCACGGAACAGGCAGGGTGCGGAGCGGGATTACAGACGCGGCTATCGATCCGCTGGGCGGTCTTTGGTTGTCCTATGCCAACGGAATGCTCGAGAAGATAGATCTGGTGAGTAATAAGGTCCTGGTCCATACCGATATCCTGCAACATACGAGCCCAAGGTCGCCATTCGGATATCATCTGTTCATCGATAGCCAGGATAAACTCTGGCTGTATGCGCCGGGTAGCATATCCGCGCTATGGGAACTTGATCAACATACAGGCGCGTTATCGCATTTCTGCCGGGATTCCGGCGCCGTCAGGTTAAACAGCAATATCATAAACGATGTTATCCAGGACGACAAAGGGTCGATCTGGATCGCCACGGACAAGGGCGGCATGAACTTGCTGGATCACACCGGAAGCACTGTCCGGTACATGCAACATTCGGACGAAGAAAGAAGTCTTCCCGATAACACCATAGCGACATTGTACCGCGACAATACGGGTACGGTATGGTTGGGCACCTTAAAAAAAGGCATCGGTTACTATGAAAAGAATATGTTGCGCTTCCCGCTGTACCGGCGGCAACCCGGGCAGTCGGAAAGTCTGCCTTATGACGATGTGGATTGTTTTGTCGAGGATAAGCCGGGAAACATCTGGATCGGTACGGATGGAGGCGGCCTTATTTATTTCGATCGCGCCAGGAATACCTTTACCCGGTACCGGCATAAAGCGGGCGATCCCAACAGTCTTTCAACCGATGTCATCGTGTCGTTACTGGTTGATCACCAGGGGAAGCTGTGGATCGGCACCTATCAGGGAGGCCTGGATAGTTACGATGGAAGGAGATTCATCCACTACAGACATAAAGATTCGGACCCAACCAGTCTCGCGGACGATCGGGTGTATGCGCTCAGGGAGGATGCCGGCGGCGATCTGTGGGTTGGAACGCTGCTGGGAGGCCTCGACCGGTTCGATAGGGAAAAGAACAAGTTTTATCACAACAATACTTCCCTGCCTAATTCTGTTCACTCGGATTGTATCGCTGCACTGGCGGAGGACTCGGGTTCCAATCTGTGGATAGGCACGACGCTCGGGATAGACGTTTTAGGACGGAGCACCGGTACGTACATGCACTTCAACCATGAGACCAATAAGCTGAGCGACAATATCATCTTTGGCCTGACTTGCGACCACCAGGGCAACATGTGGGCGGCGACAAGACAGGGACTGAGTGTCATGCAGCCGGGAAGCGATACCTTCCAGGTATTTCATATCAAGGACGGACTTCCCTCCAACACGATCATGAATGTGCTCGAAGACAGCAACCATTACCTATGGGTAAGCACGTCCGGCGGGATCTCCAGGATCTCGGTTACAAAAGAAGGAGGCAGTCTAAAAATAAAATGCCTGAACTTTGACGAATATGATGGGCTGCAAGGGCGGGAATTCAGTGAGAACGCGGCGCTGCGCACAAGGGAAGGAGAGCTGATCTTCGGCGGCGCCAATGGATTCAACCTGTTCACACCGGAGTCGATACGTCGCAACGAGCACATTCCGCCGGTGGTGCTCACGGGGCTGCAACTATACAACAAGGAGGTGCCCTTGCCGTCTTCCGTCCTCATGGACAGCGAACTCGTTCTTTCCTATGATCAGCACAATTTTTCCCTGGAGTTTGCCGCACTTAGCTACATCAATCCCAGGAAGAACCGATACGCCTACCAATTGGTCGGGTTCGATAAAGACTGGGTGCTCACGGGTGGCCGGAACAGGCGGGCAACGTACACGAATATCGACCCGGGCGAATATGTTTTCAGGGTCAGGGCCTCCAATGGGGACGGCCTATGGAACGATCAAGGCATTAGGGTACGGATCGTCGTTAAACCGCCGTTCTGGAAAACAAACGTCGCCTACATCGTATATGTCCTGCTTGTGATAATGGCGCTATACGCCGGTCGCATGCGGATCATCGGTCGGGCCAGGGCGCGGTTTGCCCTGGCCGAAGAACGCCGCGAAGCCATGCGGGTACACGAGCTGGACAGGGTGAAGATCAAATTCTTCACCAATCTCAGCCATGAGTTCCGGACGCCGTTGTCGCTGATCCTTTCCCCGGCAGACAAACTGATCCGGGCCGCCGACGACCCCGGGCGGCGACAACTGGCCATGACCATCGAACGGAACGCAAAGCGATTACTTCACCTCGTCAATCAGCTGCTGGATATTAGAAAACTGGAGGTCAATGAGCTGAAGCTGAACATCACCAGGGGAGACAT
>JAMFSL010000312.1 GCA_026225275.1 Puia dinghuensis | reverse complement strand
CTGGCAGTATAATCGCTGAATGCAAGATCCGCTGTCCGTGTCGTAGTTGTCATAGCCTGCCTTATTATTTGGTGGCTGTTTGCAATACAAATTTCCCGTTCACCATCGCATGTGTCACCATCGGAATATTATCCTCCAGCCTCACCACCAGCAGATCAGCCCGCTTGCCCGCCTCGAGACTACCGGTCTCATGGTCGATCCCCACAGCTTCGGCCGGATGCAGGGTCGCTAATTTGACAGCTTCATGTAAAGACACACCCTCTGTGTCATGCAACTTGAAGACTGAATGCAGAATGCTCGCCGGATAATAATCGGAACACAACATGTCTACCAACCCATCCTTGATCGCCACGGTCATATCCAGGTTACCGGAAAGACTGCCACCCCGCAACACATTGGACGCCCCGCCGGCTACATGCAGGCCCATCCGGTTGGCATATTCTGCGGTCTCCATATTGATAGGAAATTCACTGATCCCCACCCCAAGCGCCAGCATGCTGTCTACCTTTGCAACACTATCATCATCATGCGAAGCCACCGGGATATCCCTTTTCCGCGCCAGATCCACCATGGCCTGCAGCTTATCCCCTTCTACCTTTGGCTGCGCTATCCGTTCTTCCACCTCCCGATGGGATTGCTCTTCGCTCTTTCCCTGTTCCATCAGTATCTTCTTGTACCACTCTTTCCTGATCTGCCCCTGTCCCGGCGTATGGTCCATCACGGACAGCAGATCTACATATCCCTCCCGGATCAGATCCAGACACTGCTCATAAGCCTTGATCCCATTAAGCTCAAAACGGAGGTGTATCTTATTATGGATCAATGTCGGCCCCGCCGCCATCCGCGCTACCTCGCGGAATACATCGGCACGGCTGTATTTGCTCTTGGATTGACTTTCCGCATTGTCATAGCCCAGGTGCAGGGAATGATACACGGTCGTAATACCGCAAGTGCACATCTTCCGCTCGAGTTCACGGAAAGCGACCGGGATAGGAATGTCTGCCCCGGGTCGGGGAACGATCTCTGCATCCATCGCATCGGTATGCATATCGATGATACCGGGCATCACAATAGCACCGCCAGCATCCAGCACCTGGCCGGAATGCGCCGCATGCTCCGGAATATGACCCACCTGGCGTATCCTGCCGTCCTCGATCCATACGGATGAGTCGTACAGCGTACCATCGGGCGTGACTACCTGGGCATTTTTAATTAACCAGCTATTCATATAATCTCGGTTATAGGATTCGTAATACGTCCCGACTGCAGGTGCAGCCGGCGATCGGCCAATCGTTCCAACGTGTAATCATCATGGGAGATACAGAGGACGGAAGTACCCTCCTGCTTGAGATCCCGGATGAGCCCGATGACCACGTCCTTGGTCCTGGTATCCAGTGAAGCCGTAGGCTCGTCGATCAGCAACAACCGCGGCCTGGCAATGATGGCCCTGGCCACATTGATACGCTGTTGCTCACCGCCGCTGAATGTCACCGGGAAGGCATCCCAGAGCGCCGTGGGCAATCCCAGGACCTCCAGCAGATCCTTGGCCCTGGCACGCGCCAGGTCTCTGTTCTTCTCTGTCCGCGCCAGCGGATCGGCTACCACATCGATGGCCGAAACGCGCGGTATCACACTGAGGAACTGGGAACAATACCGGATCTCGGACCGGCGCAGTGCGATGACCTCATGGTCGGTTGCCTTCACCAGGTCGACGGTTTTGCCTTCTGAAGAAGCATACAGGATCTCTCCCCCGGTCGCCAGATAAGTACGATACAAACATTTCATCAGGCTCGATTTCCCCGAGCCGGACTTTCCGGTCAGCCCGATGATCTCCCCTTCCGCAATGGAAAACTCGATATCATGCAGCGCCGTGATCATCTTATCGTGCAAAATGTGTAATTCGAATGTCTTGCTGAGCTGATTGACTTCTACAATATTCATATGAAGTAGACTTATAAAAGAGAACTGACCAATAATTGAGTATAAGCATGCTGAGGGTCCTGCAGGATCTGATCGGTCAGGCCGCTTTCCACGACCCTCCCATGTTTCATCACCAGCGTGCGGTCGGTTAGCATCCTGATCACTGACAGGTCGTGGGAAACGACTATCATGGCAATACCCAGTTCCTGCTGCAGCTCTCTGATCAGGTCAAGCACCTTGGCCTGCACGGATACATCCAGACCCGTCGTCACCTCATCGAGGAATAACAGGGGCGGATTATTGGCGATCGCTTTCGCAATCTGCACCCGCTGCTGCATCCCCCCGCTAAACGCAGCAGGTGTATCATCCATACGCCTGACGGGCACTTCGGTCTTCTCCAACAGGAAAGAAGCCCTTTCCCGGATGGACCCGACATGGAGACTTCCCGCCATGATCAGCTTTTCCGCAATATTGCCGCCGGAAGAAAACCTAAAGTTCAGGCCGTCTCTGGGATTCTGATAGACGGTCCCCATGAGGTGATTGCGGATATAACGCTTCTGCTGACCGGAAGCCTCCAGCATATTTGCCCTGCCATCATTATAAGGTCGTAGCCAGGCGCTCCCCGCGGTCTTCTCCATATCGAAGTACAGCAGTTTCACGATGGTGCTTTTCCCCGAACCACTCTCACCCACGATGCCCAGCACTTCCCCGGGATACAGGTCGAAGCTGACCCCCGCACAGGCGACAATGCTGTCGGTATCCGGGCAGATATTGGAATTCCATTCGGGGCCGGTCAGCGCTAATGTCCTTTCGTTGGGTTCGCCATAGATCTTTGTCAGGTTCCTGACCCGCAGCAACCAGTTATGCTCACTCATAATTCTATTTGTTGTATATAAGGATTGATAAAAGGTGTTATCTCGCCACCCTGCTCTATTTTGTCGAGGAAATTGCTGTCGTTGATCACATATTGACGCGAACCATCGTCCAAATACAGTTCATCGAGGAACGCCCTCCGATATCCCGTCTTGTAACAGAGGCTGTCGAACTTTTCAATCTCAAATTTCACGTCCTCGAACTCCAGCGGCTCGACCTTCGTATGCGGTGGAACGGCATATAACCGTTTCTCACGGCCCGCTCCGAACAGGTATAAGGTCTTAGCCTGGTTCAAATTCGGAACATCCCAGCGGGGAATAGGCGACGGCGCCATGATATAACGGCCGTTGACCTTCACCGGGTAATCCGCGCCACGCATGATACCGCCATGCCGCACATATGACTCGTAAAGGGAAACCCACATCTTCGCATAATCCGCCTCACCGTGCATCTGCCGCGTCCGGTATTCATATCGCTCGACGGACCTCAGGGGCTCGGGCTGCGGCACCTGGAAAACAAGGATCTGGTCTTCCCGCAATTCTTCCTCGGTGATCCGGTGACGCGTCTGGATCAATGTCGCCTCGGTGGTATCGTAGGTTGTCTTGCAGCCAGTCATCGCCTGAACGAACTCCCTCAGGTTACAGGCATTCACACTCGCATCGCTGCCCTGGTCAATGATCTTGAATACATCCTCCCGGCCGATGATGGCCAGGGTTACATGCAAGCCGCCTGTTCCCCATCCTCTTGAGATAGGCATCTCCGGCGATGAATAAGGCACCTGGTAACCCGGAATGGCTACCGCCTTCAGCAACTTGCGGCGGACTTCCTTCTTGGTCGATTCATCGATGAAGGCAAAATTGTAGCTTCTCTTATATTTGGTATTCTCTATCATAAAATTATTTTTAATGGCCTCTCCGGCCTCGATCCATCTTATCCCGCTACCGGCTCCGCCTTAACTTTCGCAGGCGCGGCATTGGCCCTCTCTACCGCCTGCCGCACATTGCTGAGCCCCGCCTGGAATGTCACATAATGCGGCAGCTTCAGGTGATTGGTGAAGCCCATAGCCTCGACCCCCTCGGTATGATAAAGCACGAATTCTGCATCATTGGCAGGAGCGCCGCCTTCCGGACTCCGCATCGCCCGGTCAAGGATACCCATACAGATCGCCTTGGTGTCATTCTGCCCAAAGCACAGCCCATAACCAATGGAATACAACGGAACGGAATTCTTTTTGTCTGTCTTCATGGTAGTGATCATTTCGGCCTCGGTCAACTCGATCTTGCCGATATAACGCACCCTGCCTGCCCTATCCCTCACCCTCACCGGTACAGTTCCGTACCGCAACTCACCTACCGTAGGATGCGTATTGCCAAAACCCCGCATACTGCTATAACCAAGCGCCATCAGCCCCCCGGTCTCAGCCCGCGCCATCATCTGCAGCCGCGCCGACCGTGGTGCGGGGAATTTGATCGCCTCACGCGTAATATCTTTCAATGTCGTGTCTTCCACATTGCCTACACCCTTCAATAAACCTTCCCGCTTCAGCAGATCGATCACCTTCCCATAAGTAGTGATCTCCTTTATCTGCTCTTTATCGATGGTGGACTCAAAACGATCCAGGAACTGACGAATGTCTTTCAGCGTCTCCTCTATCTTGGTGGTATCAAGGATACGCTGGGTATAATCCCGCGTAGGCCCCAGCACCTGGCCGCCGGGTATCTCCCGGAAACTGGCGGATATCTTACGCCGGATAAACATCTCCCGCGTATTGATGGTCTCAGAATAATACCGGCGCTGGAGAGTCGTAATAAAAGCCCGTAAAATAAACGCCGCTTCGAATACATCCCCTTCGGATTGCTTCAACGCGATCGCAGCATACTCAGGCGCATACAATCCCCCTTCAGAGATCACTTTGTCGCATGCCAGCCTCATCTGCGTCCTGATCTGTTCGACGGACACCGGAGGTGTCTGTTCTTTCACGCGATAAAACTCTACCAGTTCTTTCGCCTGGTGAATGGCATCGGAGCCACCCTTAACGGCTATATATCCCATAAATAGTGTGTTTTAAAATTACCACCGCACGCGGCTGCTGCGCGGTATACAAGCAATCCTTCCCATCGGATCGGTCAGCACCAGGTCGAGGCCCAGTGGAAATTCCGCATTGATGGTCACCAATGCCTCTAATAAAGCAACATCAAGCCCGGCTACGGAAAGTCGACACTCCCCATCGACCCCGGGCCCGGACAATGTCAGCACCAGGCCGGTCTCACCTCCCAGTTCCTGCACCGCCACAATTATCGTAGCACTGTTCTCGGGATAAGGCAGCGTACCCGTCTTCAACCGGTACAAAAGGTCGGCAGCCGCTGCCCCATTTACAAAAGCATAATCTGCCTCCTCTGCCTCCGCCGGCCTCGCCGAAGTATTCACCAGCAGGTAAAGACTCACATCCTCCGCCGCTGGCCCGTCTACATAAAAAGTCACATCGGAATTCAGCAGGGCAAACCCCACCAGCGCACCGGCCGCATGAATACCCTGCGGTGTCGTCAGCTCCATCCCGGGCATGACATTGATCTTTCCAGGCCGCGCCATGCTGTCGAGCACGAGCCGGTAATGCGCCTGCGCATCGAAAATCTCGTCGTATTGTATTTCTCTTTGCATCGGATTTCGTTAAAAATGTTTCTAAATATAATTTTTAACTCAACGTTCATTAATGTCTGTCCACTCCGGCCTTTAGGCCTCGTGGACGAACCGGGTTCCACCCGGTCTTAGTCTTGTTCCATCAGTTTGAAATCTACTTTTGTCTGCTGGATGAAGTTGTATTCCAGCCGCTCACGATCGGCAATCAGCACAGCCTGCTGATCGAGGAAGGCTTTCACTCCGGTCGCAGCAAAATCAGCCGATAATAATAAGGCATCGATGACGGCCATACAATAAGATCTTACCGGCTCATCACCCATACAAAGACCGAAACCGGCCTGCCCGTCAACCTGCACTTCACAATCGGTGACCAGGACTTCCCCCAGATAAAAAGGTTGTGACTCTACCGAATCTTCGGCTTTGACCATCGTCATGCATACCGCCGGCTGACGGATGATCTGTATAGTGTGACAGGATTCCAGTTCCCCGACAAATGCCTCGAGGGCTGCCGCATCACACTCACATAATATATAATCTGCTTGCTCCATCGTATATCCGTTTCAGTAAATGTAGCAGCTGATTATTTGGGAATCATTAGGATGTAGGTACTCTTTTGTTAGTTGATTATGTCGCAACAGTCGTTTTACAATATGACAACGACTGCCTAATGAAAGACTAATACAACGGGAATTACAAAGCTTTTTCATTCAGCCGGTATCCGACGGACCTCACCGTCTCAATGCCGTCCTTGTAACGGCCCAGCTTCTTTCGGAGCCCCGCAATCTGCACGTCTACGGAACGCTCCGCAGCGAAATAGTCCATGCCATTGATCCGCTCCATGATCAGGTTCCTGGAGAAAACCTTCCCCGGCTGCCGCGCCAGCAGTTCGAGCAGTCGGAATTCTACAATGGTCAGATCCAACGGCTCATCCTCCAGGCTGACGGTATAACTGGCCAGATCCAGTTTCAACCGGCCCCGCACAATGGACTCCTTATTATTATTGGTGGTATCGCGACTCATCTGCGCGATGATCTCTCCCGCCTTCCGCCGCAGGATCTTCTTGACGCGGGTCAGCATCTCTTTTATCCTGATAGGTTTTGGGATGTACTCCTCAGCTCCCACCTCGAGCGCGGTCACCACATCGATCTCATCAGACTTACCCGTCAGCATCACCACCGGGATATCCTGCGTGGAAGGATTGTGCTTCAGATTTCGGCACAGGTCCAATCCATCCATTTCCGGCAACATCCAGTCTGTAATGACAAGATCTGTGTTATCCG
>JAMFSL010000311.1 GCA_026225275.1 Puia dinghuensis | reverse complement strand
GAAACCTTTTTGAACAACACGGCACCGTCGCTTCCGCCAAGATCGTAAAAGACAAAGTTTCCGGACGCAGCAAAGGCTTCGGTTTTGTCGAAATGGAAGATGATGGCGAAGCTCAGCAGGCTATCACGGGCCTGTATGACAGTGAAGTCATGGGTCGTAAGATTATCGTCAACGAATCGCAGCCCAAACAACAAGGTGGCGGCGGCGGAGGCTTCAAAAAGAGAAGCTTCGGCGGCGGCGGCAGTGGTGGTGGCGGAGGTTACAAAAAAGGTGGCTTCAACCGTGGCGGCGGCGGTGGTGGTTTCGACAGGGATTATTAATCATACCAACACAATACATCTTTGTTAAAATCCTTTTTACAGAAGGATTTTTTTATTGCTGGCAATTTGCTAAACATTTTTCCCGCTAACTTTAGCCGACTTAAATCGTTTGCCAATGCCACGCTCGACTATGCCTCGCAGAGATTTTATTCGCACCGCCACTATGGCGACCGCCGGTGTAACCATCATCAATTTTCCTATCCGTGGCAAAGCAGCGCCCAGCAATAAAGTCATTGTCGCGGTAATGGGAGTGAATAGCCGTGGTTCTTACCTGGCAAAATCCTTTGCTTCACTCGAGGGCGTTGAGGTCGCCTATATATGCGACGTAGAACAAAAGGCCATTCAGAATGGCCTGACGGCGTTGAAAGATGCGCCTCGCAAGCCTACCGTCGTTCATGATATCCGTCGATTAGTCGAACAAAAAGATTTCGATGCACTGGTCATTGCCGCACCGGATCATTGGCATGCACCGGCCGCCATCCTGGGTGCTGCACATGGTAAACATGTCTACGTGGAAAAACCTTGCGGACAAAATCCATATGAAGGTGAACTGTTAGGGGCCGCCCTACATAAATACCAGCGTCATATTCAGATGGGCAGCCAACGGAGATCCTTCCCTTCTCTCATCGATGCTGCGCGGCAGGTAAAGGAAGGAGTGATCGGAAACCCTTATTTAGCCAAGGCGTGGTATTCCAACAACCGGAAATCCATTGGCTCTGGAAAAAAGATCCCTGTACCGGCTACCCTGGATTTCGAACTATGGCAGGGGCCTGCGCCCCGGCGAGACTACCAGGATAACCTGGTTCATTATAACTGGCATTGGTTCTGGCATTGGGGAACAGGTGAGGCCTGCAACAACGGTACACATGAGATCGATTGCTGCCGGTGGTTTATGGGCCTGAACTTTCCGTCAAAAGTGGTATCAGCCGGTGGGCGTTATGCCTTTAAGGATGACTGGCAGACACCTGATACGCAGATCGCCAGCTTTGAATTTGCGGAAGGCAAAGCTATTACCTGGGAAGGTCGCAGCTGCAATCACTATCCTACCGAAGGCAGCGACCGTGGCTTTATTATCTATGGTGATGGAGGCACCCTCGTTAACCTGGGTGGCGGTGATTATAAACTATTCGATGACAAAGGCAAAGTGATCAAGGAAGTGAAGTCCGAGGTAGTCCCCGATCCCACCGATCCGGTATCGGCCAGCGGCAATATGGATCTTTACCATTTTCAGAATTTTGTCAAGGCCGTAAGGGGAGAAACTGCGCTCACACAGCCGGTCGATGAAGGCGCCAAGAGCGTATTGCTCTGTCACCTGGCTAATATCGCACAGCGGACATCGGGTACCTTACATTGCGATCCCTCCAACGGACATATCATCGACAACCCGGAAGCTACTGCTCTTTGGCGTCGCCAATATGAGCCTGGCTGGGAGCCGGTGATATAGCGGTCAACGCTAGTTTACAGCACGCGTATTTTTATACTCCGGTAACTCACCTCGTTGCCATGATCCTGCAGCAGGATATGCCCTTCCGGAGCCTCGCCGAAATCGGGCCATGTCTTGTATTTGCTGATGGCTACCAATGCTCTGAAGTCAGCCGACCCTCTTTCATATTCCAGCACCTTGACACCATTAAGATAGTGTTCGACATGATTATCCGGAGTGACGATAATCCTACCCGTATTCCATGCCCCCATTGGACGAAGAAACTGACGTTGTTTGGCCGCGGGGATCAGATCATATAAGGACGACAGGGTTCGGTCACCGTTACGACCAAGTTTGGCGTCCGGATGCAGGGAATCGTCCAGTACCTGGTATTCGAGACCGATGCCGGCGCCGCCCGTATTTTGTTCTTTCAAAGTGACGAAATATTTCACACCGCTATTGGCTCCGGGTGTCATCTTGAAATCGAAAGAAAGATCGAAAGCTTTATATTGACGGACGGTCACAATATCTCCGCCGCCATGGTCCATCTCGCCTCCGCTCGCCTGTACGGTTAGTGTACCATCTTTGATGACCCAACCATGATCCGGGAAAGCAGTTGAATATGCCTTTACCCATCCCTTGGAGCTACTACCGTCGAACAGCAACCGCCAGCCGCTCTTCTCCTCATATTCAGACAGGTCGTTGGGAATATTATTAACTACATAAACACCGGGAGGGAAAAAGCCTGGACGAAAGTCAGTTGTTCTGACGCGGATATGCTTGAAATATATTTTTTTGCCAGCCAGCTCCGGGTTATCGACATCATGCACCTGCAGACCGACGAACCCTCTGTCACCGACGGTGTCTACCACGCAGGCCGTGGCCAGACCATTGACCCATGTCCGGATCATGTGGCTGATACATTCTATGCGAAGGTGATTCCATTGCCCCTTTTTGAAAGCGCTTTGAACGGAGTGGTTGAGTGAGACGGGGTATAGCCAGTCACGCCTTCCTTCATCACGGATTCCGCCGGTCCAGTGTCGGGAGGAGGGATCGATCGCGCATTGGTAGCCATAGGCAAGACCTTTCCCGTCATGGGCAGTAGAGTCGTAGTGGCTCCTGAGTTGTACTTCGGAATAGCTGGTGGTATCACCGACACGGACATCTAGTTCCAGTACAAAATCGCCAAATACCTGGTCTGTGACGAGCAAACTATTGCCGGATCCGGCAACGCTCGTAGCCACGATGGCTCCGCTATCGATGGTAAAAGTGGCGGCGCCGGCTACTTTTTTCCAGCCGTTGAGCGTTTTCCCGTCAAAAAGGGAAGTCCATCCCTCTTTCTGTGCCATCAGTCCTGTAGTGGCAAGGAGTAAGGCTAGCGCTAAGAACGTTTGCTTCTTCATGATGGAAAGATTGTCGCGTGTTTGAAGGATTGTCGTGGGTAAAGGTAAGGAAATGACTTATATCCCTGCTGCTATCAAAACACGTAGTGGGGGCCGTATTTTCGCTCCTCTTCTGCGGCATGGGGGCAAAAAAAAAGCCCCGTCTTTTGGACGGGGCTCAATAAATATGGCAGCTACCTACTCTCCCGCATTGTGGTGCAGTACCATCGGCCATGAGGGGCTTAACTTCTCTGTTCGGTATG
>JAMFSL010000310.1 GCA_026225275.1 Puia dinghuensis | reverse complement strand
CCATCCTTGTCTGCGGCAATATTGGCGTGTTTAAAGCGGGTAAAGTCCTCCAATTTTCCGGGATCTTTACTGGTGATCCAGCATGCCTTATAGAATGGCATGGCATTGAACTGCACTGATGCACCATACTCATGCAACAGCCGGTATTGTATCACCTCGAATTGCAGTTCTCCTACACAACCGATGATCTTCTTGTTACCACCATATTGAGTGAACAGCTGCGCAACCCCTTCATCCGTCAACTGCAACAACCCTTTCTCCAACTGCTTGGTTTTCATAGGATCTTTGTTAATTACCTCCTTGAAAATTTCAGGGGAAAACGAAGGAATACCCGTAAAATAGAACGATTCCCCCTCTGTCAGCGTATCTCCGATCTTGAAGTTCCCGGTATCGAAGAGGCCGACCACGTCGCCGGGGTACGCTTCATCTATTACATCTTTATCCCTGGCCAGGAAAGTATAGGGATTGCTGAACCGGACATCCTTATCGAGCCGGACATGATGGAAATATTTATTCCGTTCGAACCTGCCGCTGCAGACACGCAGAAAGGCGATCCTGTCGCGGTGTTTGGGGTCCAGGTTGGCATGGATCTTAAAGATAAAGCCGCTGAATTTATCCTCGTCCACATCCAGCAGCCGGATGGACGTTTCGCGGCTGCGGGGCCCGGGTGCAATCCGGATAAAAGTATCCAGCATCTCCCGCACCCCGAAATTGTTGATAGCGCTGCCGAAAAAGACCGGTGCAACCTTACCGGCCAGGTAATCGTAGACATTCAACTGGCCATGGACGCCATCCACCAGTTCTACATCTTCCCGCAGCATGGCGGCATCCTTTTCGCCCAGCCGGTCATCCAGCAACTGGCTCTCCAGCCGGTCGATCTCCACCATATCTTCATCCAGCGCCTTGGTATTGGCCGCAAACAGGACCAGGTTCTTATCGTACAGGTTGTAGACCCCTTTAAAATCCTTGCCGCTATTAATCGGCCAGGCCATCGGGTGCAATTGGATATTCAGCTCTTTTTCGATCTCTTCCAGCAGGTCAAAGCGGTTCTTACCATCACGGTCCATTTTATTGATAAAGACGATCACGGGCGTATCCCGCATCCGGCAGACTTCCATCAACCGCCGGGTCTGGGCTTCTACGCCGTTGACGCTGTCAATGACCAGAATGACGCTGTCTACCGCCGTGAGTGTCCGGTAAGTATCCTCTGCGAAGTCTTTGTGACCGGGTGTATCCAGCAGATTGATCAGCATCCCCTTATACTCAAAGCTCATGACGGATGTCGCCACCGAGATACCGCGCTGTCTTTCGATCTCCATGAAATCGCTGGTGGCGTGCTTCTTGATCTTATTACTCTTAACGGCGCCGGCAGTCTGTATAGCCCCGCCGAATAACAGGAATTTTTCCGTCAGGGTCGTTTTACCCGCATCGGGGTGGGAAATGATGGCAAATGTCTTTCGCTTGCTTATTTCGGTGGTATACTTCATCGGGGCGCAAAGTTACGATTTCGCCACTATCGGACAACCGCAAGTTTTTTACTCTTCAACGCCTTCTGCCGCCGCCATATAGCCCCTGCAGTCTTCCTTTGAGGGTTTGCCATACCGGCAGGATATCGTCCGACAATTTTAATCCCAGGGCGCCGGCGATATACAGCGCAAGGAAGGAAAGGCTGCGGATAAAAAGCCAGGGAAGGCCGTGGCGGGCGTTAAACAACAAATAGCAAATAACATAGCCCGCTGCGCCAAGAAGAAGGGTGTTTAGTGAGTGGATCGAGAAAGGCTGCATTTTAAATTTTCGATAGAGGAAGATACAGCGAATGGCGTTGTAGATCGAGAAGGTGAACACATCGGCAATGGCCGGCCCTGTCATCCCCCATTTTTTTGCCAGCAGGTAATTCAACGGCAGGGTGAGTATGGCCAGGATAAGACCGGACGTAAAATCAAATCGCCAGAAGGTAGAAGTAGCAATGATCTGGCCGTTGACACCCGTCCCCATATCGACAATACGGGCCAGGCCGATGAAAAGGAAGGCAGTAAAGAAGATGGATAGGGACGCCTGGTACTCCGGGTGAAATTGAAAGGTAATGATCCCGTCTTTGAAATTGAGCAATATAAGGACGAATATACCCACGGAAAAGACCAGTTGGGTGATACACGACCGCTGGTAGATGCGGTTGATCCTTCCGTAATCCTTGTCTTTCCATGCCTGGGACAAAGGCCCGACCGATGCCGCGATCACGCTGCGCTGAGGCGCCTGGACAAGGCTGCCGGCAAACTGCGCCATGGTATACAGACCGACGGCAGCCAGACCGCCCGGCACCACGGCCGCAATGATGATTTGTGCAAAAAAGAAGGCGATATTGTACACTACCCCGCCGCCCCACCCCATCAATGCCATGGATTGGATCTTCGAAAAGAACTTTTTGGTCACGATGCTGGGGGAAAAAACAAAGTGCACCTGGCCGGACCGGATCAGGTAAATCAGCAGGATAAGGGCGATCAGCAGGTAGTTCAACGAATAGAGTTTCACTAAAACGCCGAATCCATGCAGTACGCCGCACAGGTAAAGCACGAGCAGGACCAGTGTCGTTAGCCGAAACTGCACTTCCCGCAGATAGCTGGTCAGGATCGTCTGCTTCAACTGCCAGCTATACGCTTCCAGAATTGAATAAAGAGTCAGGCCAAGACTGAAAGGGAATATCCAATAATAATATTGAACGAAGGCGGGGGACCGATGTTCATAGTAGTGAATCACTGTTCCCCTGAAGATGATCCCGGTCAGGGCCACCAACAGAAATCCTCCCAAGCTGATCAACAATGCCCAGGTGATCTGGTCATTCTTTTGGGGCGGCAGGTTATCTTTATAATAAGGGAAGAATTTGCCGACATAGGACGGCATACCCAGGTTGGCGAAGAAATACATGATCGAACCGATGGCCAGGAACATCCCGCTGATCAGTCCATATTGATCCGGGGTGAACTCTCTGCCCAGCACAAGGTTGGTGATAGCACCCAATCCGAATCCGAAGTATACAATGCCAGAAGAGATAATGCTTTGCTTCCGGATAGTGCTCATGTCATCCGATTGATAGTAAGCTACAAAGATGCGGTTTTTGGATCAAAAAGGGTCCGTTGGTTCCTTAGAAACCCGACCCCGAAGGCATGAGACTGCTCAGATCCTGCCTGCCTTCATAGTGGAAAGGCCGGTTGAAAGTCATTATCCCCTTTTTGATTTTCACGCGCCCGTCCAGGGTGATGGCCGCATCTTTCTTGCCCATCAACATTTGTATGGCATTGCTGAAAAGACTTTTGAGGTCTACCTGCATGGCCACAGGCACATAAAAAGTATCTTTTGCGGGAATGTAGATCGTCGAATCCAGCAGCGAATGACCCGAATGTTTGCCATTGATGGCGATATCCACCTCCGCCCGTTTCAACTGAAGATTATAGGGGTTTGGGTTAAAGAGCTTGACCGTGGCCGACAGGTTCGTCTGGCCGCCGGAAATCCCACTGACCTGCAGGTTTTGAAATCCATAGTATTCCGGCGCCGCCGGCTGACGGCAGCCAGTTGCCCATGGGAGCATCCCTATCACGAACCATTTCCAGATTGAGCGACCCGATATCCTTTGATGCATAAAGTGCAAGATAAGGGGCATTTACGAATTCAAGAATATTAACTACCTTTCTGGAAAGAAACCCCGTGTCGAGTATCGCAGAACGTATTAAGCAATTCAATAGCAACCGGTTACCAACCTACGCAGCCCTGAAATACCAGCAAATGGCGGAGAACCCTTTTCGGTTCTTCAGAGGGACCTGTCATCTCTTCTACGAAGACCTCAGCCGCAGCAATGGCGTGCCAGCTTATCCTGTCAGCTGGATCTCCGGCGACCTCCATCTCGAAAATTTCGGCACCTATAAAGGCGACAACCGTCTCGTCTATTTTGACCTCAACGACTTCGACGAAGGCATTCTGGCCCCTGCCACCTGGGAAGTAGCCCGGATGGTGACCAGCATTTTCACCGGCTTTGAATCCCTGGGGATCAAAAAGAAAGAGGCCGCCCAGACGGCGGCGCTTTTCCTGCGCGTCTATTCCACAACCCTTGCCAATGGAAAAGCTAAATACCTGGAATCGCAAACGTCGAATGGAATCGTTCGCCTCTTCCTGCAAAAAGTCGAAGAACGCAGGCAGAAAGATCTGATCCGGCAGCGGACCGTTGAAGGGAAAAACGGCAGTCTCCTATTCCGGATAGACAGGGTGCGGCTGTTTCCGCTCGACAAAGCCTTGCGCAAACAGCTCATGACACACCTCAGCCAGCACCTGCAGCTGCGCCCGCTGACAAAAGGCCGTTTCCAGGTGTTAGACGCCTGTTTTCGGGTGGCGGGCACCGGCAGCCTGGGCGTCAACCGGTATGTATTCCTGGTCAGAAATATGAAAGATGCCAAAAAGCACTGGCTGATCGATATGAAGCAGGCTCCGCCTTCTTCCCTGCAACCCTATCTTACCAATCCTCAACCAGCATGGGCGACAGAAGCCGACAGGGTCATAGCCGTACAGCATCGGATGCAGAATGTCTGCCCTGCCCTGCTCAGCGTCACGAATTTCGAGGGGGACTCCTACGTGTTGAAAGAGATGCAGCCAACAGCGGACAAGATCGACTTCCTCCTCATCAGGGATCGCTATAAGGATCTTGCCTGTGTGGTGGAAGACATGGCTTTCCTCACAGCCAGCGCCATGTTGCGGAGCGCAGGGCGGCAGGGCGCCACATTGCCGGACGAACTGATCGCTTTCGGTGCCGACCAGCATTGGCAGAAAGACCTCACGGAATATGCGGTGTCCTACTCGGAACAGGTGAAAAAAGATTACTCTGCGTATTTCAAAGAATACAAAGCCGGCTATTTCAGCCCGAACCACTAAAAGCGTATTGTATGCACGTTACACAGGACATCATCTGGAAATTGGTGCTCGCCGTGCTCATCGGCGGCGCTATCGGTGCAGAAAGAGAATACCGCAGCAAGTCGGCGGGATTCCGGACCCTGACCCTCATCTGCCTGGGGGCTACCATTTTCACCATCTTCTCGCAGATCATCGGCGGCAGCGGTAATCCTGACCGGATCGCGAGCAATATCGTGACCGGGATCGGTTTTGTCGGTGCGGGCGTCATTTTCAAAGGCGATATTAATCAAAGCAAGGTCAACGGCATCACTACAGCAGCAATGATATGGGTAACGGCAGCTTTTGGCGTTGCCATCGGCGCGGGCTACGAATGGATAGCCGTATACGCCTGCACCCTGACCCTGCTGGTATTGTTCATCTTCAGCCTGCTGGAAGGCTGGATCGATCGTATCAACCAGATCAGGAATTATACTATCGTCACTTCCTTTGAAAATGAAACGCTTCATCGGTATGAAGAACTCTTCCGCAGGCATCACCTCAAATTCCAGCGCAACGGTCAGCGTAAATCGGCTGAAGATATCATCACCGGGCGTTGGATCGTCCAGGGATCGGAGAAGAATCACCGGCATTGCATCCACGAAGTGTTGCGCGACACGACCGTCAGGGAATTCGAATTTTGATCCTACAGCAACGTCAACGTCCAGGTCCTTTCAAACACGCCGCCAGCTTCCAGCCGGTTAATCCCTTCTTTGTTCACATACTGCTGATCACTATCCACTGAATCGGCGATGCCGCACCAGGGTTCTATGCAAACGAAATCTGCTTTTGGGGCAGCCCAGATGCCCAAAAAGGGGAAGCCGGGAAAATCCATTCGCAATCCCCTTTCTGTCTTCGCAGACCTCAATGTCACACCGGAGGAAGCCAGGTGCTTGAACACCAGCGCGTCTTTAGCAAACAGGTCCTTGGTGAGCGGAAGGATGTCGGTATCCTGCAATAATGCCTGCGACTGGTTTTCGATCAGGCCGTCAGCGGAAATGGGCCAGCGGGGCGCAGTTTCTTTATTGTCGAATGCCAGGTAATAGTCATTGTACGCGGTATCGGGAGCAAGCGGTACTTTAAAGGCGGGGTGACCACCGACGGAAAAATACAACGTTTCCTTTGCAGGATTGCTGACCTCGTAAGTAACAGAAAGCCCTTCCGCCAGGATCCGGTAAATGACCCTGAGTTCGAAATCAAAGGGATAGTTGGCCCTTGTGGCGTCATCGCTTCGCAACAGGAAGGTGATAGCATCGGCTGTGTGCGATTCCACGTCGAATTCCCGGTCGCGGGCAAAGCCATGACGGGGAAGAGAATAGGACTTATCCTGGTAGTAATAAGTATTGCCCTTAAGGGTGCCGACGATCGGAAACAATAAGGGAGAATGTTTGCCCCAGACGGCCGGATCGCCGCCCCACATATACTCCAACTGGTGCTTTTTATTCCATAATCCTTGCAATTCTGCTCCTTTCGGGTGAAGGCTGACTTTCAGCTGTTGATTTTCGAGGAAGAACATGATCCTTAGTTTGTCTGCAATTTAGTACATTCGATGCATGTTTCGCTACCTGGAAATCATCGGGTCGAGTTGTAAGATGGCCTTGCAGGAATTTCGTTCGAATAAGCTCCGCACTTTTCTTTCGCTGCTGGGCATTACGTTCGGGATCTTTTGCATCATCAGCGTGCTGTCGACGATCAGCAGCATGCAACTGGCCGTCAACAACGACCTGAAAGCCTTTGGCAATAAGACGATCTACATCGACAAATGGCAGTACGGCGGCGGCCCTGATTTTCCCTGGTGGAAATACATCAAGCGGCCTTCCCCGAAATTTGAAGAGACGAAATTATTGAAATTAAAAGTGCCCGATGCCGCGCATATTTCCTTCGGTATCGAAGGTTCCTCCCTGGTTGATTACGGCGACAATACCCTCACCGGCGTAAGCTATTATGGCAATACCGAAGATTTCGACAAGATACAGCAGGTGACAGTAGGCGCCGGGCGCTATTTTCAGCAGGCGGACTTCGATCGCGGCACCCCGTATGTCGTCATGGGGTATCGGATCGCAGAAAGACTATTCGTCAAAGCGGAAAAGGGTGTCGGACATACGATAAAGCTCAAAGACGGTAAGACGGCCATCGTGATAGGGATCATCGAAAAGCAGGGGCAAAGTCTGCTGGGCGGATGGGATTTCGATAACAGCATCCTGTTAACGTTTAATTTCATGCGGCAGATGTTCCGGGAAGAGAGCAGCGGTCCCAAGATACTCGTACAGGCGGGCGCCAATATTTCGACGGCGGCGCTGACGGACGAACTGAGGGGTGCGATGCGGTCGATCCGCAAACTGAGTCCTACCCAGGAAGATAATTTTGCCCTCAACGATATTGACAGCCTCAGTAAGTTCTTTGATCCCATTTTTACCGGGATGAATATCGGTGGCTGGGCCATCGCCGCCCTATCGCTGATCGTGGGTATGTTTGGGGTAGCCAACATCATGTTTGTAACAGTCCGTGAACGAACCAGCCAGATCGGCCTTAAAAAAGCCATTGGCGCCAAGCGGGGAGTGATCATGATGGAGTTTTTGCTGGAGTCCGCTTTTCTCTGTATAATCGGCGGAATGATCGGTCTGATAGCCGTCTTTGTACTGACGCTGGTCTTTTCTGCCGTCATAGGGTTTCATGTTTTCATTCCGCTGAATATTATCCTGCTGGCCGTCTTCATCTGCCTGTTCACCGGTGTATCGGCTGGGATCATCCCTGCGTTTGTTGCCGCCCGCATGGACCCTGTCGTTGCCATCAGGTCCTGACAGCCTGGAAGGCCGTCGCCGAGCGGAGTCTTCTTTTTCCTACCTTCGCGCCATGCAGCCCATTACTATCCTGGCCATCGAGTCGTCTTGTGACGAAACGAGTTGTGCGATCAGCCGCGATGGCATCATCCTGTCCAACATCATCGCCGGCCAGGCAGTGCATGAACAATATGGCGGCGTTGTGCCGGAATTGGCCAGCCGGGCGCATATGCAGCACATCGTGCCGGTAGTGGATGCTGCGCTGAAGGAGGCGGGTTGCACGCCGGCTGAATTGACTGCCATTGCCTTTACCCAATCGCCCGGACTGATCGGGTCCTTACTGGTAGGATCGCAGTTTGCCAAGTCCCTCGCGCTCTCGCTGGACATCCCCTTGCTGGCCGTGCATCACATGCAGGCTCATGTACTGGCCAACCTGATCCCCGATCGCGCAACCACAGCCGCCGGATCCACCGCGGATCAGCCTTCTCCGTCGGCCCCCCGGCCCCTGCCATCTTTCCCCTTTCTCTGTCTCACCGTCAGCGGCGGGCATACGCAGATTGTCGTGTGCCATTCCCCGTTAAAGATGGAAGTGATCGGAGAGACGCTCGACGATGCCGCGGGAGAAGCCTTCGACAAATCAGCCAAACTGCTGGGCCTGCCTTACCCTGGCGGTCCATTGATAGACAAATATGCGCGGGAGGGGAACCCAACCCGCTTCTCTTTTCCTGAACCACAGATCCCGGGACTGAACTTTAGCTTTAGTGGTCTGAAGACCGCCATCCTCTACTTCCTGCAACAGCATGTGGCGGACAATCCCGCTTTTATCGAGGCCAATCTGCCCGATATCTGTGCCAGTATCCAGGGACGGATCGTCTCGATCCTGCTGAACAAACTGCGGCGCGCTGCCCGCGAGACCGGCATCACCGATCTTTGTATTGCCGGCGGAGTATCGGCCAACAGCGGATTGCGGTTATCCTTTGCCAAAATGGGTCGATCGGAAGGATGGAACACCTTTATTCCTCCTTTCGAATATTGCACGGACAATGCGGCGATGATTGCCATCACCGGTCACTACAAATATCTGGCAGGCAATTTTGCGCCTTTGTCCGCTTCGGCCTCTGCAAGAGCAGAATGGTAAAATCGACGACGATCAGAGCCCTAGAAAGTTCGCCACCTGCGCATAATTCGAATGCTCGATCTTGTTTTTTTGCATACTCGTCGCTATCGTTCCGGTCACGGCTACCCACTTGAAAGTATAGGCAGCCATTACATAAGAACTGAGCGTCGGAGGGGTAGCGGTAGACGTTTCATCCGAGAAATAAAACTCCAGCTCAATCCCGCCCGGAGAAGTAACGTAGACAAAATTGAACGAATAGCCATCCCCGGAATCAAAGGAATAAGGGACCGGAGACCACTGGCTATTGTCATTGATATTGGGCGTCATATACACCATGACCATTCCCGAATCCAGCACTCCCTGTGTAACCGCGCTGACGGCCACCTTATAATACCTGGTAAACCATTCAGTGTAAGTAGTGCCGGAGGTGTAAAGAATGTAATTATCATTCCACAGCCATTGCGAGTTGGACACCGTAAAACTGTCAACCACGACGTTGGCGTTACCCTTCGGACCTATCGGACCTGCAGAACCCGCGGCCCCGGTCGCGCCGACGGGCCCGGATGATTTAGAGCAGCCGGCGAATAAAATAGTCGATGAGGTGATGATGACGAGCACCATACCGACGCGGTTTAATTTTTGCATAAGCAAGCGATTGTTAGATGTTGAATTGAAAGCAAACTTAGGTTGTTATTTATGGTTGCGCAATACCACTTTAGGGGGCTTTCATGGAATATTGACAGGAATAATTATGTTTGCGCCATGTCCAACCCATATTTTCAATTCAAGCAGTTCACGATCTATCAGGATCAATGCGCCATGAAAGTGTGTACGGACGCCTGTATCCTTGGGGCCTGGTTCGCAGCCAAAACGGCCACCTATGCCAACGTACTGGATATCGGCAGCGGCACTGGTCTTTTAATGTTGATGCTTGCCCAGAAACATAAAGGCGAGATCATGGGCATCGAATTGGAGCTGGATGCCTTCCGGCAGTTGAAAGACAACATTGAAAAAAGCCCCTGGCGACAGCTGTTGAAAGTATTTCCCGGAGATGTTCGGTCGTTCTCTTTTCCAGGCAAATTCGATTTCATCATCTCTAACCCGCCTTTTTATGAGAACGATCTTCAGGCTGCAACGACCGAGGCCAATCTGGCCCGACATAGCAAGGAGCTGACACTGACCGAACTGCTCACAGTCATTGAAGCCAATCTGTCGTCGGACGGATCTTTCGGTGTACTTCTTCCATACCATCGGGCGGCATGGTTTGAGGAACAAGCCAGAACAGCCTATGGCTTTACCTTAAAAGAAAGACTGCTGGTCCGGCAGTCGCCGCGACATGATTTCTTTAGAAGTATCCTTTGTTTCTCCCGGCGCCAGGATAATTTCGTCACTACCACGGAGCTCACCATACAGGGAAATGACGGAAGAACCTATACAGAAGATTTTAGCGAATTGATGAAGGATTATTACCTCTATTTGTAAACATCAGTGCGCATCCCGGATAGTGGAACAGCCATGCTATATTTTCTTAGCGACAGCGATCAGATTGAAGGGAGGCAGCTGTTGCTGGTATTCAACCGTAAAGCCGCAGTGACCCAGCATCTCCCTGATAAGAGTCGTACTGAATACATGATGGTGTAGTGTGCGGGTAGTCAGGTTGTCGGCTGCACGAACCTTGAAAGCTTCCTTACCCGGATCACTTTCAAAATCATGCAGTTCCAATACTTCTGCTATATGCGTGTCATCATCCTCACCGACATTATCGTTGAAATCCTGCATGAGATGTCCGAAAGTGGTGAAAGGCCTCTTGTGGTCGAAGGTATTCTCCTTTTCCGGCAATACCAGGATGAGCATCCCCCCGGATTTCAGCACCCGGTTCCATTCATATAACGCCTTGAGGGGATTGGCTACATGCTCGAGGTTATGCGAAGATAAAACAAACCCGTAGCTGCCGTCCGGGATTTCATGAAGGTCGGTTGCCTCCGCGATATATTGATAGCCCACCATTCCCGGCAAGTAGTTGAAAGTATGTCCTTTTGTAACCGCCCCTTCCCAAAGAGTCAGTGTACTAAAAATAACATTATCGACCTGACTGGCGAAAACGTATACAGGTATACCTCCCATTGGCTTGAAGATCGCGCTGGGGCCGCCGATTTCCAATCCTTGTTCATTCTTTAAAGAAAATGAATACCGGATCAAAGACCTTTTATTTTTCCTCCTTAGATATGATAGCAAAACAACAGGCAGATGCTTAAACTTCATGATCGCAAGGTACGGTTTTTATATAAAATCATCTCACCAGCATCACCATACCCGTCCGATTGATTTCACCGCAAGACGATGAAGCCTTGACCACATATACATAGCCGCCAGAGGCCTCCTGATGTCCATTGAAAGTGCCGTCCCAGCAATCGGAAGGATTTCGGGTAGAAAAGACCTTTCCACCCCAGCGGTCGAAAATATCCAGTTCCTTTATCGTTACCCCCGCCGCCCAATACTGAATACCAAAACAGTCATTATGACCGTCCCCATTGGGCGTAAAGGCATTGGGCAGGATAAATAATGTCTTTGAATTGATCGGTGCATTCACCGTCACTGTATCATACGCAACGCATCCGTTATCGGTTGATACCGTGGCAATAAAAATAACAGTTGAATCCACCGTGGCAATAGGATCCGGTATAGCAGCATTGCTCAGCAGATTACCGGCTGGTAACCAATTATAGGTATCGCCACCGCTGGCTTCCAACTGCACAGGATTCCCTCCACAGATCGTGGTGCTTGTCGCCGGTTGCGCCGGGGGAAGGGGATTGACCAGGATACCTCCGCTGATGGAGTCCGTACACCTGGCCGTTGAGAATGTATAGGTCAGGATATGCTCTCCCGGTCCGGCCAGTTCGGGGGAAAAATTCCCTGCAGCGTCAATGCCTGCCCCACTGTAAATGCCTGTCCCCGTCAGGCCCGATGTTTCCGCTCCCGATGTGATGATGAAAGGATCTTTATTATTGCACACCGGCTGCAGACTGTCGAAGGTCAGTTGCGGCGATGGATACAGCACCAGCGTGACAGCAGGCGAGGCAAACCCGCTCGTCCTGGTACAGCCATTGGAATCTGTGATTGACACAAGCGAGAACGTCGTCGTCGCCGGTAATGGTGCCAGCACGACATATCCGCCGGTAATAATGCCTGGATGATTGGTTGCATTACCGCCGCCGTTCACAACAACATCGAACGGCCCCGCGCCCGTACCCTCAAATAACACCTTCGCGGAGTCTTCGGCGCAGGCGGTATTGCCCATGATCCCGCCCTGCGGCAAGGGATTGATCAGCACGGTGGATGACGTGTCGATAGTGGACGAACAACCATTGGCATCCGTGACGGTCTGCAGCGTGAAGGTAGTAGCGCCCGGATTGGTCAACGGGTATGGTAGCGTGATAGGCGACTGCCCATTCAGATTGCTCTGTGAATAAATGTTCTGACCGTCGGTATAGCCAATACCAAACGGAGCCGTCCCTCCCTCAGCATCGAACAGCATAGCTGGCGAACTACCGTAACACACCGTATCGGCTACAAATTTTCCTGCCGAAGCAGGATTCACCGTCACCTGCTGACAGTACGAGGTTTGCGTAGGCAGTCCCAGATCCACCAATAAGTTAATTGTGTAGACTCCCGGCGACGGATAAGTAATCGGCGGCGGATTCTGCAGACTGCTGCCGGGAATATTGGCGCAACCGGCAAATTGAAGCCTTGTCAGCGTGTTGTTGTCGACATTGTGGATGAAAGCATAAATGTCATTCCCAACCCTGAAAAAACTGGAGATGGAATGCGGGAAATCAAGATTACCGATATTACCTAAATCGATCGCCGTAGGTGTCGACGTAGGATCTGATCCGAAGTTAAGTTGTACGAGTTCATTGGATGTCTCATTCGTCACGAAGCCATAAACACCGGTACAGGTAGTGAATAAAGAAATATCCCGGGGATAAGAAAGATAACCGGGATCCCCTATGCTGACACCTGTCGGCGTGTTCGTGATTGAATTCCCAAAATCCAATCGTGTCAGCGCATTCTCAACCCTATCCGTAACAAAAACATATAGGTTCGAATTATAATTGACAAAGTCAAGACCTGCCGGATAGTCAATCCCACCGATATTTCCCAGATTCACCCCCGTAGGGGGTTGGGTGAAATCCGGGCCGAACACCAGGCGCGTGATTGTATTATCGTTAACATTCGTGGTCAGCCCATAATAAATCCCATTCTCGAGCGTGATAATAAGATCATGCGGCAAATTCAATCCGCCCACATTCCCCCAATTAGTCGCTGTCGGTATGTTAGTCAGCGATGTGCCAAAATCCAGTTTGACCACCCTGGGACTGGAATTAGGGTACTGATTGCCTCCACCCACGATTATCGCTGTCCAGTTGCCATTTACCTGCTCTAGCTGAATGCCTTCCACCTGCTCAGGTATCACCCCGTTGAACCCGCCAAGATCCACGCCAGTCGGAGTATTCAGCAGACTATTTCCAAAACTCAGTAAAGTGACATGCCCGATGATATAATCATCCACCAGGCCATAAAAATTTCCGCTGTTATCCTGCACATAACTGCCGAAAACCGGCTCATTCAAAGCATTCGAGGGATTGCCCAGGTTCACAGCCTGAGGCGTTTGGCTGAAATCGGCCGCGCAAAAACTCCAGAAATAATTAGTTCCGCCGGTCGTGGTGTTCTGCACCGACAGGGGTGAACCCACACATACCGAGGCAGGAGTTGTAAATCCGGGAACCACCGTCGTCTGACAGCGGGCAGCAAGATAGAGAAACAACAAAAAGGATAGGGTGATAAAGACTTTCCTCATATAAAATCGACTGCGCTGCAAGATAGTGATCCCGCTCTACTTTTGCAACTCTACAATAATCTTAATCCCCGGTTGCATATCCCGCCAGGTAATGGTATGGCGCCGTTAGCTGCCCCTCCCGGACCATCGTTGCTCTTTCAATGATAGCCGCCCCGCCCCGTAACAGGTCATCCAGCACATATTTGATCAGCTGCTGGCCAAAGTAACGTGAGGCATCCCTGGGCAATTCATTGGGAAGATTGCCTACTGCCATCATATCGACGGAGCCCGGAAGGTAAGGCGCAGTCCGATCTCTGGACTTTTTGTCCACCCCATATACCGGATCCTCCATGGAAGAGTCACCCAGGTTACAAGGTACCGACCCTTCGCGGTCATCGGTGATATCGGCAATAGTCTGGATACGAAAGCCGGCGTTCGCCAGGTCCTGCCATTCGAAAAGGCGGGGCATATTCCTGTCCCAGTAGATGCCATTCATGAGGATGTCTGCCGTCTGGGTGAAAGGCACGAATTTACAGAGATAATCCTGCGGGCGTTGATGAAAATCATCGCGGTGATACGCCACGCCATGAGCATGCGCGTAAAGGGAAGCGCCTTTCAACTGGGTAAAGACCGGATAGGCAAAATTCCGTTCGAGAAATTCCTCCGGCTCAACTTCCACTACTTCCAGCAGGTTCATGACCTCCAGTACGCCGTGCGCCACCCTACCGCTGCCGGTAACGACCACTTTGATCGCCGGAAGCCGGAGACCAAAGTAAGTATGGATCAATTCATGGAAACCGTGCTGGCCAAATACTCTGTCCAGCTGATACAATCCGGTGCGCCGACCATAGGCCATCATCCCATTGTGAGCGCCCACCACGCCGGCAAAGAATCCGAATCCAAGAATGCGCTGCCCGTCATCATGCTCCAGGCATTCATAGTCGATCAGCGTAACCTTTTTTTGTAATATGGCCTGAAACATCTGCCGGTTGACAGGCTGCTGCTTTTTGGTGTGAGAAAAGAAGAGGTAGGTTTTGCCGGCCAGCAGATCGTTCACCGGCACTTCCTTGATCCCGAAGAGAATATCACAATCGGCCATATCTTCCAGGATCTCAACGCCGGCCACGCGATATTCTTTATCGGAATAACAGCGGTTGGCGGACGTCTGGACGACGACCCTAACTTGCGGTGCGTTTTTGTGTATCCATTTACATTGGGCGGGCGTCAGCGCCACGCGGTTGTCTGCTGGTATTTTGCCTTCGCGCAACAATCCTATCGTGATCATTCCTTATGCTGGTTTTCAAACAATCGTTGATAAACGGCCCGGAGCCGCCGGACCGGGTGTCCCATAACAGCTAAAGATAGAATTTTTTGTTCCTTTTTGGACAAGATGGCCTAAATCCGTAATATTGCGTCCCGATTTTATTTTATCATAAAATCGATCAAATTGCCCGGATGGCGGAACTGGTAGACGCGTCAGACTCAAAATCTGGTTATCGCAAGGTAGTGCAGGTTCGATTCCTGTTCCGGGCACTAAAATTTCCCTGTAATTGTTTGACTATCAAATGATTGCAGGGATTTTTCTTCCCAGAACATCCCAATTTCGCCCCTTTTCTCCCCTTATTTCCGCTGCATTTGGCACACAAAGGGCACACACCATGGCACACACATTTTCTAACGTTAAAGGGCAATTACATTTGAACTATTCAAGACTTAGAGATGCTGCTGTATTGCGGAAATAGGCAGTTAAGGCCACAAATCCGACTGTAAGAACTACAATAAACAAAACCAATAACCCTGCGGCCGTAAAAATGTACCAGCTTAAATTTATGCGATAGGCAAAATCATCGAGCCAGGAGGTCATTGCCCACCATGAGATTGGTGATGCGATAAGTATTGCCAATAAAACTAGCGCAAGATAATTTTTCGAAATTAAGATGATAATATCAGTGGCAGAAGCCCCGACAACCTTGCGAATGCTAATTTCTTTTGTTCTTTGTTCGGTGGCCATGGATACTAATCCAAGAAGCCCAAGAATGGCAATGCAAATAGAAATAATCGAAAAAGTAACAACCAGGGCTGATATCCTATTTTCTGCCTTGTATAAGTTATCAAATTCAGTATCTAAAAATGAATAATCAAATGGAAAGGCCGGGACTTGTTTTTCCCAAAGGTTTCTGGCAGTTTGTATCGCTTGGCTTGCATTATTCAAAGTGGGCTGGACAAATAAATGTAATTGAGCAGAAGGTTTATTGAAAATAAGCAGGGGTCCAATTTTCTCGTGAAGGTTCTTATAATGGAAATCTTTGACAATACCGACAATCTCCCCCGTATCACGAGCCAAAATAAATTGTTTCCCCAGAACAGGCGGATGAATATTCAATTCCTTGACGGCTGTTTCGTTCAAAATAAAATAATGGCTATTCAATCCATCGGATGGGCGAAACCATCGACCGGCAATCATTGACAGGCCAAAAAGATTCATATATTCAGGATCTGAGTTGAGAGTAGCTATTTCCGCGTTAAAATTTTTGTCTCGCCCTTCCCAGTCGACGTTACCTTTCATAGCCCGTATGATATTTATTGCGGAATTGCTTCCAAGAGACACTTTTTCAACGCTGCTTTCTATCAATAATTTCTGTTTGTAAAGCGCCAGAAAATTCCTATTTTTTTCCGGACCATTTATCTGATATAGCTTGATAGGTGAAGAGACGCTGAAGACCTTGTTTGCAGCTTGAAAATCAGTTAAATTCTTGATATATTTAATTTGATCAATAATTACTGTACTGCCGATAATCAGGCTGGTTGAAATAATAAATTGCAGTACCAGCAGACTTTTTCTGAAATTGGTGTCTTTTATTTTCAGTATGCTTCTGCCTCGGAAAACTAATAAAGGATTAAAGGAAGAGAGCAAAATAGACGGGTAGACACTATTCAATAGAAGCGAAAACAGGAAAACAGCGCCTGTAACCCGCCACAGGTCAGCAGACAGAAAATTCAAAACGAAATGTTTACCTGATACTGTATTGAAAAGCGGCAGAATCAATTGGATTAGGATAAAAGTGAAGAGCAAGGAAATAAAACTCATTACAAAAGCCTCGATCATAAATTTTAAAAACAGGTCGGAGAATCTTGCGCCTACGATTTTTCGAATACTGACTTCTTTAGCGTGGCGACTAGATCCGGCAATAGTAAGATTAACATAATTTATGCTCGCAACAAATAAGAGAAGGAACGCCAAACTTTCCAGAATATAAATTGTCTTACGGTCGCCATGGCTTATTGAAGAAAAGGGCGACCCCTTTTCAAAATGCATATCCGTCAGGGGAAGCAATATAGTGCTCGATTTTCCCGCCGTGACCGAACTGTTCAGGATGCTATTTAGAGCAAATTCAGTAGTCTTTTTATTGCCATTTTGGCCCAATTTAAGAAAAGTAACATAATTGACCGAATTCCATGACTCTTCTAATTGCCGTTTTGCTGGGTCGGTAAGATAGGCGGAGAGGGGTAGCAATACGTCAAATTGAAAACTTGAATTGTTAGGATTGTCTTTGACGACACCCTGAACCTCGTAATCGTTGCTGTCTATTTTTATGATTTGTCCGATTGGGGACCTTTTCCCAAAATACGACTTCGCCTTTGATTCGGTGAGTATAAGGCTAAAAGGATTTTTTGCAAAATTACTATAGTTCCCATCCACAAATTCATAATGAAATATATCGAACCAATTCTCATCGACATAAGCGAAGCTTTTTTCATTGTACAATTCGCCGTGAACATTAAAGATGGGTGTTACCGATCGTGTAGTAAAGAGCCTGGCTGCTTTTTCTACTTCAGGGATTTGTTTCTTTGCAGCGGTAGCAAGCAAATATGGGGAATACTCGGAAATCTGACTGCCATTGTATGAGTTATTTGCGTATGTAACCCTATAAATCCTGTTCGCATTTGCGTGGTAGCTGTCGTAAGTTAGTTCACTTTGAACCCAAAGCATAATCAGTATCGCTGCTGTCATGCCAATAGCCAGACCACCTATTTTAGTCAAGTTGGCCACAAAATTCCTTTGCAAGCCTCTCCACGCCATTTTCAGATAATTTTTTAACATAGAATTGGTTTCATTACACTGCAAAGATACTATATCGCACCTAGCTCCGCAATCCTTTACCCCCATCAACCAGTACAGGTGAACGGCCATTGACGTATATCAAAGTCAAACGGATCGAACGGGCGCACGCATGCCTGGCTAGTGGGGATCTTTGCGGAGGATGATATCTCCCGGCTGCAGCCCTGCCGACTCCGCCGTGAGGGTTATTGGTCCTGGTTCCCCGGTAGCCTTCACGATCACCTGGGCGAGGCCGTTGAACAATCTCCGTCTCCATGGT
>JAMFSL010000309.1 GCA_026225275.1 Puia dinghuensis | reverse complement strand
TGCCGTTCCGAGTGACCTGCTGAAACCGGGAAAGAATCTATTTGTCATTAGGGTGACGAACGATGCCGGGAAGGGCGGCTTCGTTCCCGATAAGCCTTATTGCCTGATGGCAGGAAACGACACGGTGGATCTGAAGGGTAATTGGGAATATAAAGTGGGGGCGGTATTTGTTCACCGTGCAAGGGGCGGCGGAGTCGGCGGCGGGGAATCCGGTGGCGGGGGCGTGGGATCCGGCGGTGGCGGCGACTTTGGGTTCTCTGCCCAAAATGCACCGACGGCTTTGTATAATGCGATGATCGCACCGATTATTCATTACGCCATTAAAGGAATTGTCTGGTACCAGGGAGAAGCCAACAGCAGCGGCGCTGCCGAATATGCAAAGCTGCAACCGGCGATGATCGCCGACTGGCGCAGCCAATGGAAAGAAGGGGATATCCCGTTCTTATATGTCCAGCTTCCGGGCTTTGGGGATTATAATTATCTGCCTGCCGAAAGTAGTTGGGCGGAATTGAGAGAGGCACAACTGCAATCCCTGTCCGTTTCCCATACGGGTATGGCGGTGGCTATAGACCTGGGAGAATGGAACGACGTTCATCCTGACAGGAAAAAGCCTGTAGGCGACCGTTTGGCGTTGATTGCGGAAAAGATTGCCTATGGAGACAGTGTTGTTTACTCTGGCCCTGTTTACCGGTCATCGGCTATTTCGGGTGATAAAATAACGATCTCATTTGCCCATACGGGTAGTGGTCTGATGTCTAATGACGGTGAGGAGCTGCAGGAATTTGCCATTGCGGGCGCCGATAAGAAATTCGTGTGGGCCCATGCGATAATCGAAGGGGACAAAGTCGTTGTATGGAGCGATGAGATACACGATCCAAAGTATGTGCGGTATGCGTGGGCGGATGACCCTGTGAATCCGAATTTATTTAACAAAGAAGGGTTGCCGGCATCGCCTTTTGAAACAGAATAAAAATTTGCGATCCATGAGAAAAATATTTTTCTGTTTAGCGATGATGGCCTTTATGCAAAAGGTAATGGCTCAGGATACTATCATCAATGGACATCGATATTTATTGCCTGTGACATTTACGGCGCAGCAGGACCATGATGACATGATGCGGCAGCTTGGCATTACGGAATTAAGGCCGGGGCCGAGTGGTGATCCCAATGCACCTAACCACGCCAATTATGATGAAGCGACGGCGAACCCTTGTCCGCAGTTACCTGACATACTTACGCTGAAAGACGGAAAGAAGGTAACGACTCCCGACATGTGGTGGAAGCGGCGGCGTCCTGAAATCGTAGCGGATCTCGAAAGCGAGGTATATGGACGTCTTCCCGGAAATATTCCCAGGGTAACATGGACCGTAAAGGTCACTGATCGTGAAATAGTAGGGGGTATCCCTGTTATCGCAAAGGAATTAGTCGGTCATGTGGACAACAGCGATTATCCCCTGATCAATGTGGATATTAAAATGGTATTCGTCATGCCTGCCAATGTTAAAGGGCCTGTTCCAGTACTGATGATGCTGGGGCGTCCTTCGTTGCCCGCACCTGCTCAGCCTTCGCCGGAGGAAATGGGAAAATTGAATGAGGTCTTCAAGGAAATGATGATCAGGGCCAATCCTTCCGTCAAGGATATTTTCGATAAATATCCAGCCTATGAGCCCGTCACGCGATTGCCTGCACAGAATCCGTTTGCGCCGCGTCCGGCGGAACTTCCGCCTACGGAAGAATTGTTGCATGCGGGTTGGGGATATGTCACGATCGACCCGAATAGCATACAGGCCGATAACGGATCGGGATTGACAAAAGGAATTATTGGGTTAGTGAATAAGGGTCAGCCACGCAAACCTGAGGATTGGGGAGCCCTTCGGGCCTGGGCCTGGGGTGCTGCGCGGGCGCTGGATTATCTGGAAACCGATCCTGCGGTGGATGCAAAGAAAGTAGGCATCGAAGGCGTGTCGAGATATGGCAAGGCGGCACTCGTCACGCTGGCTTTCGAGCCTCGATTTGCTGTGGGGCTGATCGGGTCTTCCGGTAAGGGCGGCGCAACGCTGCTGAGGCGGAATTACGGCGAGGCGGTGGAAAGCCTAACGGGTGGCGAATATTACTGGATGGTCGGAAGCTTCATGAAGTACGGCGCTTCCCAAGCGAATTTCGGCCATAAGACCGGCTGTGATCTCGATGTCGATTCACATGATTTGATTGCCCTTTGTGCGCCGCGTCTCACCTTCATCAGCTATGGCAGTCCAGGCAAGGGCGATCCGCACTGGCTCGACCATGAAGGCAGCTTTATGGCTACGATAGCTGCGGGTGCAGTGTTCAGGTTGCTGGGAGCAAAAGATCTGGGTGTCTCCAATGATTATATGAAAGAACAAATGCCGCCGGTCAATACGGGCTTGCTCGACGGAGAACTCGCCTGGCGTCAACATGATGGCGGCCATACCGACGCACCCAATTTTAAATATTTCGTACCGTGGGTCAGCGGTTTTTTGAATTATACTCCTAAGGCTTCCAGTTTTAAGGGTCTCGATGCGCAAGGCGACCATCAGCTCTGGCTGGGTGATGTAAAGGCTTTACCGGTGACGGTGGTTTGCTCCGGGCGTTCTTCGACATTAACCATTGCGCGGGAGGAATTGGTCAAGGGCTGGAAGGGGGGGGCGGGGGCCACTGTTCATTTGATCATTAAAAAGGATAAAACGCTCAGGCACGATGGCTTCCGGCTTGGTGAAAACACGATAGAGGCAACCACGGATGTCGGTATTTTATACGGGGTGTATGACCTTTTGCGCCGGCAGCGGACTGGCGAGACTATTGCCGGTGAAGTGAGTAATCCTTCGTACGAAATACGCTTGCTGGATCATTGGGACAATCTTAACGGGAATGTGGAACGGGGTTATGCCGGCAGCTCCATTTTCTGGCGAAAGGACGACCCCTTTACGGTGACTGATGAGGATAAAGGGGTGTGGACGGAATACGCTCGGGCAAATGCGTCCATCGGTATCAACGGTTCTGTAGTCGATAACGTCAATTCATCGCCCCTGATACTGACGACCGAGTATCTCGCGCGGGTAAAAGCTATCGCCGATGTGCTGCGGTCATATGGCCTAAAGACCTATCTCGCGGTGAATTTCGCTTCCCCTATAGTGACAGGTGGGCTGAAAACGGCCGATCCACTGGATCCTTCGGTCATCACCTGGTGGAAAAGCAAGGTAAAAGAGATTTATGGTATCATTCCGGACTTCGGCGGTTTCCTGGTGAAAGCAAGCAGTGAAGGCCAGCCTGGTCCGCAGCAGTATGGGCGTAGCCATGCCGACGGCGCCAATATGCTGGCCGATGCGTTGCTGCCTTATGGCGGCATCCTGATGTGGCGGGCCTTTGTATATGCGGCCAATGATAATGATCGGGCTAAGCAGGCTTATTCGGAATTCATGCCATTGGATGGAAAGTTCAGGGATAATGTGATCATCCAGGTGAAGAACGGGCCGGTGGATTTTCAGCCGCGGGAACCTTTCAGTCCGTTGTTCGGCGCCATGAAAAAAACGGCTGTGATGCCGGAGTTCCAGATCACGCAGGAGTACCTGGGGCATTCCGTTTACCTGGTGTTTTTGTCGACGATGTGGGAAGAATGTCTGAAAAGCGACACTTACCAGCAAGGCGTGGGCAGCACGGTTGCGCGTTGTACCGATGGCACTGTTTATCCGCAAAAATATACCGCCATTGCGGGTGTTTCCAATATAGGCCTGGATACCAACTGGTGTGGCTATTTGTTTTCACAGGCGAATTGGTATGCATACGGCAGGCTGGCCTGGAATGATACCATGACCAGCGCTCAAATTGCCGACGAATGGTTGAAACTGACCTTTACTACTTCCCCGGGTCCCGACTTTCTTCTGCCTGTCAGGCAAATGATGCTCGACAGCCGGGAGGTGGCAGTCGATTTTATGATGCCGCTGGGGTTGCACCATATTATGTCTGCCAATGGGCATTACGGTCCGGGGCCATGGTGGGCGCCGAAAGGCATGAGGTCGGATTGGACACCACCTTATTATCATCAGGCAGGGGCCAACGGTATAGGTTTCGACCGTACAATGAAAGGCAGCGATGCTGTCAGTCAATATCATGAGCCTCTTGCTTCGGAATTCAATGATGTGGCTACCTGTCCCGAAAAGTATTTATTATGGTTTCATCATCTGCCCTGGAACTATCAAATGAAAAATGGCCAAACCTTGTGGGACGCCCTTTGCTATCATTATGATAAAGGGGTCGGGCAGGTCCGCGAATTTCAAAAGATCTGGGATAAAGTTCAGCCTTTTATAGACAGTGCGCGTTTTACAGAAGTGCAGGTCAAATTGAGGGCGCAATGCGCCAATGCCATTTTGTGGAAAGATGCCAGCCTGCTCTATTTTCAACAATTCAGCCGGATGCCGATTCCCTATGACATAGAACGGCC
>JAMFSL010000308.1 GCA_026225275.1 Puia dinghuensis | reverse complement strand
TTGAAGGTGGGCGCGACATGCGTACTGGTGTAGTTGCCCCGTTGTAGTTCACCACCCCCCGCAAAAGCGTATTCCATGATCACTCGCGTGATCCGATCTCCCTTCCGCTCAAAATTGTCATAACTCAATTCATGCCTTATAAACACCGCAATCAACAAACAACTCGACAATCCAACCGTCAACCCCAGAAGATTAATGACCGTAGCCGTCTTGTTTTTCCGAAAACCACGGAGCGCCGTCAATAGCAGATTTTTGAACATTGCAGGATAGTTTAGAATGATTTTAAGATGATTTTAGGATGATCGTAGGATAATTTATGCAGGTAATGTAGTTTTTATTCTAAAAGGCTGTAGTCTATATTTTAATGAATTGTAGTTATCGATCCATAAATAGAAACACTTAGATCTGCTTTTTAGGACCTCTCCATGCTTGCAAAGGACAAAAAATCTGTGTTTCTATGCAGTCTGATTAGGAATACGTAGCGATTTTTAGAAGTAACACTTAGTTTAGACCCACACACTCGAAAAAGTAGCACGCGCCCTTAGACCCGGCGCCAACTTCAGATTCTTATTCCTCCCGACGCATCTGTCTTATTTCATCCTTATTAGCCCTCCTGTCCGTTTTCGCCCTTATTGGACCTCCTGTCCGTGACACTTATTTCACCCTGTTCGCCAACAACGGTGTAATTCATTCATTCATGTCACTGACTCCGGCACTCCGTACTGAAGTTAGTTAATAATTGTCCTCCTTATGAAGCATTTTGTACTCAGCTCCACAGGCATAGTCCTGTCAGTTCTTTTAGTCGTCAATATGTCCAGCGCCCAGACTTGTACCGGCACGGGTCCTTATGGCAGTACCACCGGCGCTAACAATTCATTCGTCGGTTCGTTCGGTTGGGGAGGCCTCACCAACACCGCCACCGCCGATGGCAACGATGCCACTGCGAGTACCTTACTCGGCGTACTCGCCTCCGCCAATACCTATTATCTTCAGATCACCGGCTTCAACTTCAATGTCCCGACATCCAATACCATCTGCGGGGTTACCGCGAGCATCGTCCATCAGGACGCAACCGTCTTAAGTTTAGGCGGGACCATCAGTGACAACTCACTCGTGCTCGTCAAGGGCAGCGCCCTCGTGACCGGGACCGGATCCAACCATGCACAGTCGGGAGCCTGGCCACGCGGTGGCGGTACGGCGAACTATGGCACCTCCACAGACGGCTGGGGATCGACCTGGACACCCTTTGATATCAATAACAGCGGATTCGGCATTGCCTTGTCCGCCAGTGTCAACTCCGGCTTAGCCGGTCTGGTGATCATCGCAGCCGTCGACCAGATCACCGTGACAGTCTATTCCTCGCCGCCCTCGACACTGGCCATTGACCTCGTCAACTTCACCGTGCAGGGTGGCACGGGCGGCAACGTCCTCAACTGGACCGCGTCTACCACCGGTTCCGTGGGCAGCTTCATCGTCCAGCGATCGGCCGATGGCACCAACTGGCAGGATATGACCACGATCCCGGCCCCTCTGGGACAAGACGCTTATTCCTATACAGATGTTACACCGCTGAGTGGTGAAAATTTCTATCGGCTGCAGCTGCTCAACACCGATGGCAGCACCCAGGGCTATTCCGTCGTCGCCACCGTGGCAGGCCGGACCATGGCGAACGTCCGTACCTATCCGAACCCCTTTACCGATATGATCAATATTACCAGCCCGGTTAACTTCTCGAAAGTGATTCTCCGAGATGCGCTCGGCAGGACCCTGCAGGTAAAGGAATATGGCAGCGGTGTCAATAATGCTCAAATCAATGCGGCTGGCTTTCCGGCTGGGTTATATTTTCTTCAGGTCGATGCGACGACCTACAAGCTGATTAAAAACTAACCATTGGTAGCCCGCTCGTGGGCACCTACCATGGCCTCTGGGATCATCAAGCAAGCAATCCGGCACTTTTTAGCGCCGGATTTTTTTTGTAGCCGGCATAAGTCCGCTCATTGGGCTGCCGTTGCGACGTTCAAGGGCAGTAACCCGGCTTACCGAGAAAAAGTCCCCCTTTACCGCCGCCGCGCCCCCCACCGGCGACACACCCTTGTCCGGTCCCCCATAACACATTAGATTTGACTAAAATTCAACGCAATGGACGACAAACCATATTCCAGGAGATCGAGGTCGGGTGCTATCTGGGCAGGATTATTCCTCCTGCTCGTGGGCGGAGTGCTACTCCTGGATCAACTGGGCTTCCCTCTGCCCGACTGGCTGTTCAGCTGGCATACCCTGCTCATCGCTGTAGGCCTCTTCATAGGCTTTCGCAGCAATTTCCATGGAGGCGCCTGGATCATTTTGATCCTCATCGGCGGCGCCTATACCTTACAAGACTATTACCCTACCGTCCGACTCGAACGGTTCATTCTCCCCGGAGTCCTCATCCTGATCGGCCTCGCCATTATTTCAGGTCGGGGAGGCCGTCACCGCAGATGGCACCGCCAGTGGCACGAAGATTGGGAGAAAGAGTGGGAGAAGAGCGGGAACAAGGACCGCTGGAGACAACGGATGCGCGGCAATGTGGCTACCGGCTTCTCCACTACCCGCGAGGGCTATACGTCCGATGATTTCATCGATTCCACCTCCATCTTCGGCGGCGTACATAAAAAGATCGTCTCCAAGACCTTTCAGGGCGGTGATGTCACCACCATCATGGGCGGCACCGAGATCGACCTCAGCCAGGCAGATTTTACCGGCATGATCCGGCTCGAAGTCACCCAGGTCATGGGCGGCACCAAGATCATCGTTCCCCCGCATTGGGAAGTCCGCAGCGAAGTCTCCGCCATCTTTGCCGGGTTCGAAGATAAACGGCAGCAACCCGCCGTCATCAACCCCGAAAAGATCCTGGTCATCGACGGCACCTCCGTCTTCGGCGGGATAGAACTGAAGAATTTTTAAAATGTAACTGTTATGAATTGGTACCTTTCTAAGATCATTTTCAGGATCATCTGCGGCGAAGGACGCCACACCCCTCAATTCGACGAACAGCTCCGGCTCATCGCGGCCGAGGACGAACACGAGGCCTTCCAAAAAGCCATGGCCATCGGGGAAAAAGAACAGGATAAGTTCTACAACCACGAACAGCAACTCGTCCAGTGGCAATTCATCAACGTCGCCGAGCTCTACCGACTGACCGGCTTGCTCGATGGCGCCGAAATGTACTCGCGGATCGAGGAGACCGACGACCCGGAAGCCTATATCGATCTGGCCAACCGGCGCGCCGACCACATCCGCGTCAGCAGCACCCACAAAATCCTTGAGTTGCTGTAAAGCCCGCCGGTACCCGGCCCAAAACCGCCACCAAGCTAATTTCGTTCAAACACATGGCCAAAGCCCCGCTATCGACCAGTAAATTCCTCCTGATCTTCATCTCCTGGTGGGCCATCTGGGCCCTCCTCCAGGTCTCCTTGCTGATCGGGTTTGGCCTGTCCGTCAAAACTGCCTTCGCCGATAGCGTCTTTTCGAATACCGTCGTCGCCCTCTGCTGCGGCTTCATCAGCAATAATATGCAGTACTACCTACCTAAAAAGGAACGTTATTGGTACATACTGTTTATTAGCCTCGGCATCAGCCTCCTCATCCTCATCGACTGCAAGGCCATGCTCGTACCCTTCCTCCGCGGCAAAAGCGGCGAGATCGATTATGCCGTCTTCTTCTCCAAGTCCTGGGCTGTCCGGTTCGATATCATTTTCTTACAGGTCGCCTGTATGTGCATCCTCAGCGTGCTGTGGTATTCCTCCGAAGAAGAACAGGAGAACCGGCAGCGCCGCAATGACGCCGAACGCCTCGCCAAAGAGGCCGAGCTATTCAAGCTTAGACAGCAGTTGGCCCCCCATTTTTTGTTCAACAGCCTCAATTCCATCAGCGCCCTCATCGGCAGCAGCCCCGAACAGGCCCGTACCATGATCCAGCATCTCTCCGACTTCCTTCGCGGCAACCTCCGCAAAGACGAACAACAGTGGGTGCCCCTGTCCGAAGAGTTGCAATATCTTGAACTATATCTGGATATCGAAAAAGTACGTTTTGGGCATAGGTTGAGCACCGAGATGGATTACGATCCTGCCTGTCTCGACAGTCGGCTGCCGCCCATGCTTCTCCAGCCCATCGTCGAGAACGCTATTAAGTTCGGATTATACGATACCATCGAACCCGTCACTATCGTGATCCGGGCGCGCTTCGAAGGAAACTATGTAAGGATAGAGGTGGAGAACCCTTTCGACCCCGAAACCTCCCGACCCAAGAAGGGAACAGGGTTTGGGCTCTCTTCCATTCAACGCCGGCTCTATCTGCTGTTCGCCCGCGCCGATCTGCTGGAAACTCGC
>JAMFSL010000307.1 GCA_026225275.1 Puia dinghuensis | reverse complement strand
CAATGTGGCCCCACTGGCGCCTAGCAGATCGGTGACATATCGCGGTTCGGAATTGGAGAAATGATACATCTCCCGCCCGATGATCCCGACATCGTCCAGGTACAAAGCCAGGTTATTGCGCAAACCAGATTCCGTACCGCTGACCAGGTTATTCAATTCGGCCACGGTGGCATTGGTAGTAAAAGATTGTACGGTGGGCTCGTTCAGATCGCCAAAGTTCTTTTTGCAGGCGCATAAGGACAAGACCCAGCCCAGCAGCAACAACCTGTATATCGTGGTATTCTTATTCATATTATTGATTTGGAGGGTTAAAAATTTAGAAGTCGACGGAAAGATGAAAGGCAGCTCTTTTACTGGCCGGATAAGGATCTACATCCACACCTGAAGAAAAGCCGGTTCCGAAATCGGATACTTCCGGATCATACGATGGATATTTCGTGAACGTCAGCCAGTTGTTCAACGAAACCCCCAGACGCAAGCCCTTCACCGCTTCTATCCCCACATGCGTGATAGAATAATACAGCCCGATCTCGCGCAACCGAACGTACCCCGAATTCTGTACGAATTCATGCGCATCAACCCCCACCTGCATCACGTTATATAGCCCGTTCGGAACGCCTAATTTATTGGTGACCTTGTCATAATTGGCAGCAGTCCCGCCGAAATCGTTCTCCAATGTCGTCAGATCCACATTCTGTCCGCCCTGCTTCCAATGTAGCAGGAACCGCAGACTCAGATGATTGAAGAAAGTGATTTCATTATATGTACTCATCTGGAACGTCGGCTCGGCATCCCCCAGTTTGCTGACACCTCCCGTACCGTCCAGACCGACGATCTGTGTAGCGGATTGGCCTTGCTGGATCTGGAATGACCCTAATACATACCCGAAAGATCCCTGCGGCACCGGGATAAGGGTATATTTGGTCACCAGTGATCTGTTCAGCCAGAAGTTGATCGAAGTATTCCATGTAATATTCCGGGTCTGCACTGGTCTCGCATTCATGCCCAATTCGACACCCCGGTTACGCAGGTTACCGGCGTTCACCCATTCGGTGGAATAACCCGATGAAGCCGGCGGACTGGTCAGCATCAGGAAATTATCGATTATCTTACTGTAGTAAGTCAATTCGAATCCCAGCCGGCCTTTCAGCATGCTAAAGTCGGCGCCGACTTCGAATTCTTCCTGGCGCTCCGGCTCGATATTCGGTTGCCCTTCCTGAGAATTGACGAGCACACCGGGATTTCCGGCAATATTGGAAATAGATAAGGCAGTGAATTTACTTCCGTAGGCAGGCACATTGTTGGCCTGCCCGTAGGCCGCCCTCAATTTGAAATTGTCGATCCAATCGGCATTCAGCCATCCCATCTTGGTCAGGTTCCAGGACAATCCCGCCTTGGGATAGAAATAATAATGTCCAACATTTCCGTTGTTGGAAGACTCGTCCAGTCTGCCGCCTGCGGTCAGCAACAGTATATCGGCAATATTCGCCTCCTCCTGCAGAAAAATACCGTTATTCTGGTATTTGATCCTGTTTTGGGTCGCGTTCAGCGCGCCCGCCTGACTCACATTGGATTGCCCCGCAATGACCTGCGTGGCCACATCCAACAAGTTATTGTAATTGCCCGTCTCCTGCGTCAGTCCGGCAGACGTAGTCAGCGAAAGCTTTTCGGAAGGAGTCAGCGTATTCACCACCGACGCGATATAGTTAGTGTTGAGATTCTTCGTCATTCCTTCGATGGAAGTACCTTTATTGATGGCCTGCCATTGCAGGACCGCTGGAAATAGCAGCTGCGTCTCCAGGTTATAAAAGTCAATGCCACCCAACCCGATAAGCTTTGTTTGGCTGACGCGGCTCTTCTGCAATATCGCTTCGAGCTTGACCCCTGTAATCAGGCGGTTGACCCCCTCATTGTTTCGCATCAACGCAATCGTCTGCAAAGGATTGGCTGCGGCAAAGGGATTGTTCGGATAATTGCCTTCCGCGTCGGGATGTAGCTGAGCGAAGTCTGGCGTAGACGATAGCGCGATGCCAGTGGTTACCCCTACATTATCATTACCCTGAAGTCCCCTGTCGGCGGAAGAATTGATATAATTGGTGCTAATGCCTAATTTGATATTGTCAGTTATTTTATGGTCGACGTTCAGCCGAAAGCTGGTGTTATTATAACCGGTATTCTTTTCGATACCACCCTCATCCTTCGTCGACACAGAAAAATAAACGCCGGTCTTATCCGTGCCGCCGCTGACGCTCAGCACACTGTTGCGGGCAAAACCGGTATTACCGTAGATCTCTTTTTCATAGTCGTAGATGTGGCCCGCCGATTGAGCGGCCGTGAATTCCTGCGCCAATGCCACACTCGTAGCACTATCGCTGGACAAGCTGGCAGCCGTAGCCGCGGTGAACTGGCGTACCCCCAGCAGCTTCCGAACCTTGATGGCACCCAGGTCCTGGGAGAACGTCACTTTCGTCCGGCCCTGCCTGCCCTTTTTGGTCGTAATGATGATGACCCCCGCTGCCGCTCTCGATCCGTAGACGGCCGCGGCCGATGCACCTTTTAAGATCTCGATGTTCTCGATATCCTCCGGCCGGATATCGGCGATCCGGCTGGAAGGGTTGTCCTGATTGCCGGTAGGCGCACCACCCGCCTGTGCCAGGGTCACGGCATTCAAACCAGCGGAGGTGGCAGTATTGTCGACGAAGACCCCATCCACCACATATAAGGGCTGCGTATTGCCATAGACCGACGTCACACCCCGCAGCTTGACGGAAACCCCGCCACCCGGTGAACCTGAGTTGGCATTGATATACGCTCCCGGGATCTTTCCTTCCAGGGCTGCATCGAATGTTCCGGCAGGCGCCCCCTCATTTAATTCCTTTGCGGAGATGGTCGCTACTGCATTGGCGAGATTCCTTCTCTTCACGGTCGTGGTCAGACCCGTTACCACCACTTCATCCAGGTGGGCGACATCTTCTTCCAGCCGTATCCTGGCATCGCCGCCCAACTCATCGGCACGTAGCGTCCGGGCTACATAACCCGCAGAAGTAAAAGTCACTATAGCATTAGGTGTAATGGCCAGTTTGAAATTGCCTTCCGCATCGGTCGTCGTACCGCGGGAAGTTCCTTTGATCACGATGGTGGCGCCTCCCACCGGATTTCCGCCGGCGTCTGTGATCTTACCGGCAATCATTTGCGTTTGAGAAAAGGCGAGCTTAGGCGGAAAGGCAAGGCAAAGCAATCCCACCAACAAAAAAAGTAATTTTTTCATCGTTAATTTTGGTTTAGGCAATAAAATAATCGTCAGAAAGCAGTCTTCTCTTATCTTACCGGTTGGCCGGTAGAATATATATGACTCCCATACCCATGTTCTGCGACCTGTCGGGCCCGCGGTCCGTAAGTGCTGAGATCGGTCGGAGTTGTCGCACCCAATCCATCCACATACCGGTTATACAGGCAAAAGGCAGCGGCGATCAGCACGGTGTCATGGATGTCCTTGTCGGTGGCGCCAGCCTCACGGGCACGTGCGATGTCTTCCGGCTGTACGGCTTTTCCGCTCTGCTGCACTTTGCTGGCAATGGTCAGCAATGCCTTTAGCTTGTCGGAAATATCCGCATGCAGATAATCCTTCCGCACCTGGTCGACGAGGT
>JAMFSL010000306.1 GCA_026225275.1 Puia dinghuensis | reverse complement strand
CTGGTGTCGTACGTGCTGAACGGGCACGCCAAAAAGATGCGTGTCGGCGAGGAGATAGCGCGGCAAATCAAGGATACAGCAGAAAAACTACACTATCAGCCGAATCAGATCGCTAAAAGCCTCAAATCCAAAAAAAGTCAGACTATTGGCCTCATTGTGGGGGAGATCCATTACCGGTTCACCACTGGAATCGTTCGCGCCATCGAGCTGGAGGCGAAGAAGAATGGGTACACCGTCATCATCGGGAATTCACATGAGGAGCTTGGATCGCTGCATGAACTGATCCATGTGCTGATCAACCGGCAGGTTGACGGGCTGATCATCGTCGCTGCCGAGAATGCCGAAGCGGAGATCGAGTATCTGAAAAAGAAAGAGGTGCCTTTCGTGCTGATCGACCGGAATTTTCCGACGGTTGAGTCCAATTTCATTGGCATCGACAATTACAGGATTGCTTATGAGGCGGTGGAGTATTTGATCAGACAGGGTTGCCGCAATATCGCTTTTATCAATTATGACACGACGTTTTTCCATTTGAAGGAGCGTAGCCGGGGTTACCTGGAGGCGCTGAAGGATCATGGACTGGTTACCGCGTTACTGCGGGAGATCGGCAAGCCTTCTTATGAGCAGGATATCGCGGCGACGATCCGCGAGCTGGTGTCTCCTGAAGTGGGGTGTGATGCGGTCTTTTGTGCGACGGATACGCTGGCAATAACGTCATTGAAAAATTTGATCAGCCTGAAGGTTAACATTCCTGACGATGTTGCTTTTATTTCTTTTGATGAGGCTGAAGCGTTTGGGCTGTTCCAGGTGCCGGTGACGCATTACCGGCAGCCGCTGGAAGAGATAGGGGTTTCGGCGGTGGAGATGCTGTTGGAGGAGATCCTGGATGTCAAACCGGATGTGCGGGATGGAAAGACGGATAGCCGCGATACCAAGCCCAAAAAATGGCGACAGGTCTACCTGCAATCCACTCTCGTGACCGGGAAATCGTGCAGGGAGTAGAACATTTTTTTTAGACATGTGCTCAAACGATAAAGCACATCGAGGGAACTGATGAGTGGAGCTGGGGATTATTCGCGAACGGAGATGTGGATCAGTAAAAGAGATCGAGTTGAACACTTTTAAATATTGCTATATGAAATACAAAACGATGCTTGCCGTGCGGCCGCCATGAGGCCTGTCTGCGCAGTCCATCCGGATCTGTACGACTCTGCAGGATGGGTGCTGCGCCTTCCCGTTCACTTCATCTTCTATTTTAACCTTCAAACTAATGTTTATGAGGCTTTTTTTAATGATGTCTCTGACTGCGGTTATCTGTTTTTTTAACGTTGACGTATATGCGCAACAAAAAACACTCAGCGGTACCGTGACAGATGCGATCACCCATGCGCCTCTTCCCGGCGCGACGGTCTCTGTTGCGGGAAAATCCGTGATAACGGATATCAATGGTAAGTTCACCGTTCCATTCACTCCCGGCTCTCCCGTTACATTCTCTTACATAGGATATGATCCGCAAACCTTTAAGCCGGCTACAGCCACCGATGCATTCGTGGTCAATCTGATGACCGGCCAGGCGGGTCTCGACCAGGTTGTCGTCACAGGATACCAGACACAGCGAAAGGTAGATCTGACCGGGTCGGTAGCGGTCGTCAATCTCAACGATATCAAGGATATTCCGAACGAAAATCCAATGATGGCCCTGCAGGGGCGCGTGCCGGGTTTGTATGTGACGGCCGACGGCGATCCGGGCACTGCCAATACCAACGTTGTTATCCGCGGCTACAACACGTTGGGCTTTAATAACCCGCTATATATCATTGACGGGGTACCTACGATTTTGCCCTCGGTCTTCCAAAGCCTGGATCCCAATTCCATCCAGACCATACAGGTGCTGAAGGATGCCAGCGCGTCTACCATCTACGGTTCACGGGCTATGAATGGGGTCATTATCGTGACGACGAAGCAAGGCGCGAAAGGCAAGGTCAGGATGCAGCTCACTACCAGTGCGACGATGGAGAAATTTGCGACGAAGGAGCCGGTGCTGAACACGCAAGGCTATGGCCGGGCGATCTGGCAGGCGGCGATCAACGATGGCGATGTTCCGAATTCGGAGACTACACTCTTCACTTACACCCAGTCAACCGGTCCCAACGGGCAGCCGGTGCTAAATACGATCACGCCATTCAAGTATCTGAATGGCGACAGCACAGAACCCACTGCCAATACGGACTGGCAGAACCAAGTTTATAAGACGGGGTGGGTAGAAAGCAATGACCTGGTGATCACAGCGGGGTCAGAGCATAGTAACCTTTTGATTGATTTAAACTATCTTGATAACAGTTCGATCATGCGATATAATCCGTACCGGCGATATGGCGCGCGGGTTAATGCCGAGACGAGCCTGTTCGGCGATAAGCTGAAGATCGGCAACAATCTGCAATTTTTCCAGCAGACGGAGACGCCGGTGCCGAGTGACCTCGGCGGCGCCTCGGTGTTGTATGATACGAAGTTCGTGTCGCCGCTCATCCCGGTCTATACGACGACAGGATCCTATGCCGGCCCGTCTGGAGCAGGGTTTTCCGATCGTGACAATCCGTTGATGACGCTCTATCTGAGCCGGTGGAATACCAACGGGGAATTCAATATTTTCGGTAATACGTACGCTGAGTTGACGCCTATTAAACATCTGGTGATCCGGAGCAGTTTAGGCTATATGTACGACAATGTGGCGGACCGGCAGATCCTGCCGACCTATTCCTCCGGATTTATCTCCCGTACGGTGAACAGTCTGACGCTCACCAACAATCATGAGTTGGACCTGACGTGGTCGAACACGGCAACGTACCATCTTGAATTCGGGAAGAGCAGGCTGGATATCCTTGGAGGTATAGAGGCTATCACCCGGAGCTATATCACGGGACAGGATTATAAGCAGGGGTTTGCTATACAGACAAACAATTATTTCCAGCTGTCCGCCGGTACGGGGATCGCGACGACAAACGGCACCACTACCGGAGACCGGCTGCTGTCTTATTTCGGCAAGCTGAATTATTCGTGGAGTGACAGGTGGCTGGCATCGGTCACGCTTCGGGATGATGAGAGTTCGCGTTTCGGCGCCAACGTCCCCTATGGCCTGTTTCCCGCCGCCAGCATCGGGTGGAGGATCATCAACGAACCCTTCATGAAAAATGTCGGCTGGATTTCCGATCTGAAACTTCGGAGCGGTTATGGAGTGACGGGTAACCAGCAATCCCTTGGTGATTATGCCAGCATGGCTTTATATGCGACGAACTATGGTACCGTTGGGCAAACGGGCTCGAGTCAAAATACAGCCGCGTATGGCAACAACGGTACGGCCTATGATATCAACGGAGCGGGTACGGGCAATCTGCCCTCAGGCTATGTGCAGGGACAGGCGGCCAATCCGAACCTGAAATGGGAGTCAACGGCGGAATTCAATGAGGGCGTAGACTATGCCTTTCTGCACAATACCATTTTCGGGTCGTTCGACTATTACAGCCGCAAGACGACGAATATCATCGTCGTGCCACCTTATCCAGCCATCCTCGGCGAGGGCGCGGAGCAATTCGTTAATGGCGCGACCAAGACTAATAAGGGCTGGGAGTTTGTATTGGGCTATCAGAACCATGCGGGTAAGCTAAGCTATTCTGTGACCGGCAATTTGTTCTCGTTCAAGGACAAGATCACTTACCTGCCGTCAACGGTGGTGGCTGCCTATCCGGGCGATGTGCAGCAAACGATCCTGGGTCACAGCGCCTTTTCGGAGTTCGGCTACAAAGTGCAGGGCATTTACCAGAGCCAGCAGGATATAGCGAGCCATGCATATCAGGTGGGTGCTGCTCCCGGAAGACTGATGTATAAGGACCTGAACGGCAATGATACGATAGATGCGCTGGATCAGACCTGGCTGGGGACGGCACTCCCAAAGATCAACTATGGGATGCAGATTAACCTGGGTTATGGCGACTGGAGCTTCAGTCTCTTCCTGCAAGGGATAGCCGGCGGGGTGGAGACGAATCAGAACAAGGAGAATACGGACTTTTTGGGATTGAACCCGGGGGTGAATATCGGCCAGCGGGCATTGAGTGCCTGGACGGCGTCGAACACCAAAGCGAATATCCCAGCTTTGTCGCTGGTGGATAATAATGATGAGGAGCGGTTTTCGTCCTATTATGTGGAGAGCTCTTCGTACCTGAAGATCCGGAATGCGCAGATCGGGTATACGATACCGAAGAAGACTGTCGCGGGGCTGAAGGCTTTCGACGGGATCAAGGTGTATATCATGGGCCAGAATTTAGCCACCTTCTACAAAAAGAGTGGGGCTAATGCGTTCAGCGACAAGGACCCGGAGAACCCGGGCGGCAGCTATCCCATTCCGCGGAAGATCACGGCGGGCATCAATCTTTCTTTCTAATTCAATTTAAACAGATTTATATGAAAATGAAAATATTTCAACAAGAGACTGCCGGCCAGCGGATGAGGGCCGGATGGAGGAGCCGTGTGGCTTTCGGTCTCGGAATACTGTTGATCGTGATGGGAGTCGGCTCATGCAGCAAGAATTTCTTACACTACGCGGCGAACGGAACGGTGACGGCCGCCGACATCAATACACCCACGGGAGCGGAGGGGCTCGTGATTGCGGCCTATGCGGCGTTGGGCAATGATAACTGGGAGAATGCGATCACCAGTATGTGGGTATGGGGCAGCATCCGGTCCGACGAGGCCTTTAAGGGCGGCGGGGCCATCACGGATAATGGCCAGTTCAACCAGTACGAGCAGTACAACCAGATCACGACGGACATGGGGAGCAATGACCTGGAATGGGCGACGATCTTTGCCGGCGTGGCCCGGGCCAACAAGGCGCTTAGCGTGATCGACGCGCTGCCCCTGTCGGAATACCCGCAAAAAGTAGAACGGCAGGCGGAATGCCGGTTCCTTCGCGGGCATTTCTATTTCCTGCTGAAGGAGATATTCAAGAATGTCCCGTATGCTACTGAGGCGGTCTCGACCGACAGCCTTCCCCTGGTATCCAACGTGGAGAATAATGATTCTTCGTGGGAGAATATTGCGCAGGACTTTCTGTATGCGGCGCAGAACCTGCCGGCAACGCAGTCGCAGATCGGGCGGGCCAATAAATATGCGGCCTTTGCCTACCTCGCGAAAGTGCGGCTGTACCAAGCCTATGAGCAGGACGCCAACAACCAGGTCACGAGCATCAATGCGCAGCATATGCAGGATGTGGTTTCCTATACCGACAGCGTGATCAATTCGGGGATGTATCAACTCTCGCCGGATTATGCGGACAACTTCACTTATACCGGCGAGAACGGGCCGGAGTCGGTCTTTGCGGTCCAGTTCTCAATCAATGACGGGACGCAGATCGGGCGGGTGGATATGGCGGATGCGGTGAACTACAGCATTGCGAGCCAGTATGGCTGTTGCAGCTTCCATTTGCCCAGCCAGAACATGGTCAACGCCTTCAAGACGGATGGCAACGGATTGCCTGAGTTCGGATATTTCAATGATACATCGTTGCTGGTGCAGCAGGACTTCCTGACCAACGGGATCGATCCGCGGCT
>JAMFSL010000045.1 GCA_026225275.1 Puia dinghuensis | reverse complement strand
GGGCATCTACTATCTATTCACCCGGCGCAATAAAAATTAAACCATGAAACTCACTTTCTTTTTAATAGCCTTCTTCCTCGTCCTGCTGCGGGTATATTTTTCATGGGCGGGATATGCCGGGCATAATACCAGGAATAATGGTAATGTGTTGATCAAAGGCGACAACTTTATCGAGGAGATCCATTGGTCAGGAAAGGTCAGGCTCAGCGATGATGAAAAGTCCATCACCGACATTACTCCCGGTGGATATTTGAAATTCAGGGAGAATGACCAGACGTTTAAAGCGGAAAGCAATCTGCAGGGTGAGATCGCCTACAGCTTGTACGACGGCCATGAAAATCTGATCCTGGACGATAGCGGCAAACGATTTATCGCGGGGGTGTTGCAAAAGATGATCGCGCGGGGTCTTTATTCCGATGGCAGGGCGGAAAGGATTGCGCAAAAAGGAGGGAACCAGGCTTTACTGACAGAAATTCCGCATATGGAAATGGATGGGGCATCCTATCAGTACGTGGATCTGCTGTTCAAAAGCGACAGCATGACCGAAGCGGAACAAGTTGCCTTGTTGAAACAGATTAGTCAAATGGAGAATGGTAAAAAAGAAGAATATTTAGAGCGGTTTACACAGGCCCAATTGAAAGATTCCATTGTCGGATCTTATTGGCTGGCCGCGGTGAAAGACATCTTTCCGGATGGCAACAAGAAGGATCTGTTGACGCGCTATGTCGGTCAGGTTGCGGATAGCACCGGTTTGGCCAACAACCGATTTGACTCCGTGATGGCAGCAGCCGGTCAAATCGGGTCCGATGGAGAAAGGGAAGATTTTTATCACATCCTGATAGACTCGGTTAAAAAAACAGATGGCGAATGGATCAGTCTGATCCGGGCCGGGGCCGCGATGGAAAATGAAGGCGATAAAAGTGACCTGCTGGTGCGGATCGCCAAAAAGATGCCTACCGATGACAGCGTGAAAGCCGAATATAAAACAGCTGCCAGGACCATCAGGGATGACGCGGGGTATGGAAGGGTCATGAGGGCCATTGAATGAAAGAGACCGGCAAGCCGGCCTCTTTCAATTATTTAACGATAGTAATGATGGGGATGACATCTTACACAATAACATCCGGTAGAGCAAAAGCCAACAGCGGCTAATAGCAGGGCGACAATTAATAACTTTTTCATGATGATGATTTTAAGTCGTTGGTAAATGGTGTTCGCTATATTGGAGGGAATAAGGGACCGGACGTTTAATCAAAAAACCCTGAATAATGCTAATAGGCTGTTAACCGCTATTTTTGGGGTAGATTTGGACAGAATGATTTATCTGCGTACCTTATTAAAGCTGAATCACCCAATTTATTCCCTTAATTAAACCGAAGTCGCTTGTTGCGTCAACTATCCTTTAAAGCCGGCATCGAGAAGATCGTGCTTCTATCCTTCACGCTTGCCTTTTCCTGTCTGCTATTCTTTTCCTTTTATACCTATGGCCGCCTGGAGAAAAGAATCACTTTGCTGGCCGAAAACACTTCGATACACCATGATATCATCTATGTATTTCTCAGCACGTCTGCCTGTACGGGTTTATTCCTGATCGTCCTCTACCTGATCGTTCGGACCAGCCTGTCCGGCAAAAAGCAGCAACAGGAAAAGTTGCAGCGTTTCAATTTCGCTCTGGCCCGACAGGTGGATAACAAGGCAAAAGAGATCCTGGAAATATTCGATAGGGTGAGCGATGGCTTCTTCTCGCTGGATAGAAACTGGGTCTTCACCTATGTGAACAGCAGCGCAGAACAGACCCTTGCACAAGCCAAGGGATCCCTGCTGGGTAAAAATATCTGGGAGCATCATACCACTGCCACCGCAGCCTTTCGCGAAGCCTGCTTTGAAGCCAGGGAGAAGCAACGATATCAGCACCTCGAAAGCTTTTATAAGCCTACCCAGCGAAATTTTGAAATTCACATCTATCCCTCCCCCAATGGGATATCCGTTTATTTCACCGATATCACCGAAAGGAAAGACGCGGAGAAGAAAGTGCTGAAATCCAGCCGCATGTACGCTACCATCAGCGAAGTCAACCAGGCGATCGTATATGCCGATAACCAGGAAAAACTGTTCAGGGATATCTGCCATGTCGTTGTAGAGTCAGGCAAGTTCAGAATGGCCTGGATCGGGTTGATCGATAAGGAAAGCAAAATGGTGGTGCCGGTCAATCATGCGGGCCATGAAGAGGGATACCTTTCAACCATCAGGATCAGCGTCGACGATTGTGGCCCTACCGGTCTTGCCATCAGAGAGGGTCTGCATTTTATCTGTAATAATATTGCCGCCGACCCGGAGATGGCGGCCTGGCGGGAAGAGGCTTTGTCCCGTGACTACCGGTCTTCCATCGCTCTGCCCATCATGAAATCCGGAGAACCTTTCGGTAGTTTCAGCCTGTATTCCCGTGAGGAAAATTTCTTTGACCAGGAAGAAACGCGACTGTTGGACGAAGTCGTGCAGGATATATCGTTCGCACTGGAGGCTTTTGACAATGAAACATCTCTCAGGGAAAAAGAGCAGGAGATCCTGGACATGAACGAGCAATTGCGCGAACTGGCATCGAGCCTCCAGAATATCCGGGAAGAAGAACGGACCTATATCGCCCGGGAAATACATGACGAGCTGGGGCAGCAGCTGACCGCTATCAAGTTGGATGCGGCCTGGCTGGACAGGAAAATAGAGGGAGACACCCCAATCAAGCAACGGGTGGGTAGCATCATCTCCATGCTGTCGAATGTCATCCATTCCATCCGCAAGATCGCCATGCAGCTACGCCCCAGCGTATTGGACGATCTGGGTCTGGTAGAAGCGCTGAAATGGCAGAGCAGGGACTTCCAAAACAGGTATTCCATCCCGATAGCCTTTCAATACCCGGAAGATCCGCCCGCACTGGCAGCAGCCAGCGCCACCGGACTATTCCGTATCTTCCAGGAGACATTGACCAATATCGCCCGTCATGCGGAAGCCACCGCCATTACAGCCAGCATACGCGTTTGCGGGCAGCAATTGGTGATGACCATCGCGGACAATGGCAAAGGCTTTGATCCGACAGCTGTTAAAAAGAAAAGAACACTGGGCCTTCTGGGCATGAAAGAACGAACTTTAATGATGAAAGGCACCTATGATATCACCAGTCGACCGGGAGAAGGGACCTGCTTGTCGGTCAGTATTCCACTCGACACACATAATCAATTAACGCAATGCGTATCTTAATAGCAGATGATCATGCCATCGTCCGCAGAGGTCTTTCGGAGATCCTGCTGGAGGAATATCCATCGGCCTTCGTTGAAGAAGTAGGAGATGCTGATACGCTGTTGAACAGGGCTTTGACAGACCATTGGGATATAGTCATCAGCGATCTGATGATGCCGGGCCGGAGCGTGCTGGAGGTCCTGCAGCAGATTAAGCAGCATGCCGCCCAATTGCCGGTCCTCATTCTCAGTATCTTCCCCGAAGAACAATATGCCACCCGGGTACTGAAAGCCGGCGCCTCAGGATATATTAACAAAGATGCCGCTCCGACCGAACTTGTCAAAGCCGTCCGGCGGATCCTGCAGGGCAGGAAGTATATTACCCCAAACATTGCAGAAATGCTGGCCAGCGACCTGACCCTCACGACGGATAAGGCCCCGCATGAGCTATTGTCCGACCGCGAGTTCCATGTGATGAAACTGCTGGCCGAAGGAAAAACGATCACTGACATCGCGGAAATGCTTTCCCTGAGCCCTACTACCATCAGCACCTATCGGGCCAGGATCATGGAAAAAATGAGAATGAAGGCCAACACGGAACTGGCCAGGTATGCGCTGGAGAAGAGGTTGATCTAGCGAGTAGTTTAAACTCTACATGATTTGTATAGCTTCCTTTATTTCCTGCAGACAGCAGGGTCTTTACTTTTATCCGGTAATTTTCTACCATATCGGAAACTGAAGGCAAAGACTAATGCAAGCCATGTTCAAGATTTTGATTGCTGATGACCACCAGCTGTTGCGAGAGCACCTGAAGGAGATCCTGCTGGAGGAATTTCCCCTATCCCTTATTGAAGAGGCAGAGGACGGGCAGGAATTGCTGGAAAAAGCCATGTCCGATCGATGGGACCTTATCATTTCCGATATTTCCATGCCCGTCATGAACGGGCTGGAAGCTTTGCGCCGGATCAGGATCCATTTCCCTGTCCTGCCGGTCCTGATGCTGAGCATTTATTGCGATGATCTGTATGCACATAACGCATTGAAGGCCGGCGCAAACGGTTATCTCTGCAAGGAAAAAGCACAGGATGAGCTGATCCGGACCGTTCAACAGATTATAGTATAAACTCTACAGGCCGGTTTGTTAAAACTGTACCTGCAATATAGGATCACAACTATTTCTCATGCTGCCATCCCGGCGTTCCTTTGCACTCCGAAAAACTGAAAAGACATGGAGATGCAGGCAAAAGAACTGGAAGAATGGGTACAATCGCTGGAGCGGATGATGGAAAACGCGGTTGACGTCGGGCGTTTTCAAATCAAGTTCACCTCTACCGTGGATGTCAATGGAGACTTGACGCTATCCAAGGTAAAAAGCGACGCTTTACTCCGGATCACGCGGGAAACGTTTAATAATATCATCAAGCATAGTAAAGCGGGGAGTGTCAGAGTAAATATGATGCAAAACCGTTCGGGTATCATCCTGTACATTTTTGACGACGGAGACGGATTTGATCTGCAGCAGGTAAGGAAGAGGTCGGGGTTGGCTGACATTTATGCTGAGACCGATCGCTTCAACGGAATGGTGGACATCATCACTGCACCTGGCTATGGTTGTTCGGTAACGGTGCTTATTCCATATGATTGATGGATAGATGAAGAAGATTTTAATTATAGATGAGGACAGAGACTGGCTATTGGCGCTAAAACGTTTTTTTGAACGAAACGGATATCATCCGTATTTGGCGGATTCGTACCCGGAGAGTTATGCCGTCCTGGGTCGTGTTCTACCCGACCTTATTTTTCTCGATATCCAGCCTGTCAATCCTAACGGGCTTTTATTATATAAAAAGATAAAAGGGCATGACAAGTATGCCCATATCCCTGTTATACTTACCTCGCATACGGCTAATATTATAAAGCTTACCTCTGAATCCACGAAGCTTACCTCTGAATCCATTACGCTGCATCATGCCGATGCGTTCCTCAAAAAGCCTTTTCAACTTTCCGGGTTGTCACAGATGTTGCGGCAATATTTGTGAGAATGTTTACATTCACATTTACTCTCCTCATCCGCGGCTAAGTAATGTCCGCAATTGTTCTACCTTGCCTGTCAATCCCTTGTATTCCAAAGATTCCGGTGACATGCTCTCCACAGCCATCAATAAGGCCCGCTGCTCCTCTGCTGTCAATTCTTCCATAGCATAAAAATAAGTGCGGATAGTAAATAGAAAGGCGTTGCAGTCGGGCAGGCCGTTGATCGTCTGTCGCTCCACGCGAAGATATAGTTGAGTGCCTTCGGTTAACACGCTCCTACCCTGCCAGGCAGCCGGATCGAAGCCCGGAGGGGGATTGGGATGATGGTTCAACCGGATATCCGTCGCCAGCCCCCAGGCAAATCTGAAAAAAGGCCCTTTCTGTACGGCCGTAACCAGCATCTTGAAGTATTGCTGGTTGAGCTTTTCCATGCCGGGCACTACTCCATGCACAACGCCAAACGGCCGGCCTACCTTTTCGGCCGGCGCCCAGTGATTAGGCGCGCATAAATGGATCGCAGCCAACCAGTCTCTGTCTCCATCGAGCTGGCAGATGGCTATATCCTCCTGCACCTGGCTGCACAGTCCATCGAATAAAGAAACGTAGGCGGGATGGCGGATATCGATCCAGTCTTCGGCCCATTCAAGGCTTTCGCCCGTAAGGGCATTCAGCAAGGTATGTCGTCCATTTTGGTCTTTCCAGGTAAAGACGGCCGGATATTCGGCTACCAGCTGCCGAACGATATGCCTGTTGACGGCGGCTGCGGTTTCGCCACGCAAATCAGCTTCGACAAAATATTTATGAAAATCCTCTTCCCGGCATTCCGATTTATTTTTAATGTAACTATCGTACTGTTGATCCAATTGAAAGACCAGCCGGTCCGCTGCATGCTCTGCCTTGGCCATGGCCGTCAACCCCGGCGCCGTCGAATATTTCCCATCGAGAAAAGGCAGGTATTTCATATTATTCGCTTCTCAGACAATTGACCGGGTTCGACAGGGCGGCTTTGCCTGCCCGCAGGCTCAGGACCAGCAGGGCGAGCACGAGCATCGAGACTCCGCCGATCGCAAACAGCCACCAGTTGAGTGGTGTGGCATAGGCAAAATCATTGAGATACTGCCTGGCCATATACCAGGTGATGGGCACTGCAATCACAAAGGCCAGGACCACCAGCAGGATGAAATCTTTAGACAGCAGGGCAATGATCTGGGCGACGCTGGCGCCCAACACTTTCCGGATACCGATCTCCTTGGTGCGTTGATTGGCGGTGAAGATCACCAGACCCAGCAGCCCCAGACAGCTGATAAGGATCGCCACTCCTGCTGCCCAGGACATCAGCCAGGACAGCCGCTGTTCGTTTTCGTAAAAGCCGGCAATATCCTTATCAAAGAAGGAATAATCAAAAGTTTCGTCGGGGTAGACCTGGCTCCAGGCCGCCTGCATTTTGGCGATCGCACTTTTCCAGGTGTCAGGGTTGTGCCGGAGCGCGACGTGCATGACATAACCATTTTTCGAATCATACCTGTAGAGGACAGGGTGGATGACCGTACGGACCGACGCCAGGTGGAAATCGGCCATGACGCCGACGATGGGCTGCCCTTTGTTGTCATTTCCCGAGAACATGTGCCCAACGGCGTCGGCCGGATGCTGGAAGCCGATGGCCCGGGCGAGGGTTTCATTGATCAGGAATTCGCCGGTGGAGTCGGAGGGTCGGACATTGCGGCCCGCAATCAGCCGGATGTTATAGAGGCTGATATAGTTGGTATCCCCGTCCCGTGAGTCCACATCCAGCTTAATGTCTTTTTTTCCTTCTTTAAAGGTCAATATCGTACTCATGGTGCCGCCGATCGCAGGAGCCTGATTGCCCAGACTCACATTCTGGATCGCGGAAATGTTCCGTAGCTTGTCGCGCAAGATGAATTTTTTGCCGTCGGGATGAGCGAAATCGAAAGGCACGAAGAAATTGACGATCGCGTCCTTCCGGAAGCCCATGTCGGTATTGATGGCATAACGGACCTGGCTGTTGACGACCAGGACACCGATGATCAGGGCCTGGGCGATCACGAACTGGCTAACGGTAAGGGTCTTTCGAAGCCAGACGCGGCGGTTACCGCCTGATGTGGAGAGGGTTTGGTTGCGGGTGACCGACAGTGGTTTGATATGGGTCAGTACCAGGGCAGGATATATACCGGACAGTAAGCTGACCGCTATAACCGTGACCGCAAGGAAGAGCAGCACATGTGGTTGTGCCAGGTGGCCTGCATCGAGGCCCTTCGGCACAAAATCGCTAAACCCTTTCATCAGCAATGGGGTGATCAGCAGGGAGAAAATAGTTGCGACGATGGTCAGCAGGATGGTTTCGCTGAGAAAACGGCCAATGAGTCCGGCCTTCGAGCTGCCGAGTATTTTGCGCATCCCGATCTCTTTGGCCCTTTCGGAAGCCTGTGCCGTGGAAAGGTTGATGAAGTTGATGGACGCCAGCAGCAGGATAAAAAGCGCCACCATACTCATGCTGAACAGGGATTGCTTATTGACTTTTCCTTCGAGAGCCTCGTTAAAATGAATATCGCTGAGCGGCTGGAGAGATGCCTTTGTCTTAAAATCCGAATTTTTGTCCTGATGGTCCGCGAATACCTGCACCACCTGTCGCTGGACGGTGGCGGAGGAAGCGCCTGGCGCGAGCCGCACCACGAGCTGGTTCATGTCATTAGTCGAGCCCCACTCGTCCCATTGGTATTGATCTTTCAGCCCTTTGGAGGAGGCGATCGTGGCGAGGGAAAGAAATGCCTCGTGGTCGAAGTCGGTGTTCACGGTCAGATCCTTTACAACGCCGGAAACAACGGCCGGAATGGAATCGTCTATCATAACGGTCTTTCCTATGGCCTGGTCGGCAGACAATCCAGGGAAGTACCGCCTGACCAGTAATTCGCTCAATACCAACTGATGTGGGTCATGCAGGGAAACATTCGGATTGCCTGCCACCCATTCGTGGGGGAACAGGGAAAAGTAATTTCCGTCTGTATAGACAAATTTCTCTTGTTTCCTGAACGTTCGCTGATCCTTAGCATTGCCCTGCCCAACCGTGATCTTCGTACCGTTGTCATTCATGCCCATAAAAAATGCAGCATTTGCGATGCCGGTTATTCCGGTCATTGACCGCGGCGCCGGCACGGGTAAGCCGGCGTTATCCCAGTTATCGCCATGGGTCACGATGCGGTAGATCCGGTCGCGGCCGGCTTCGTACCGGTCAAAACTATAATCATATTGCACGATCAGGTAAATGACCAGGGCCGCACTGATACCGATGGATAGTCCCAGCACATTGATGCCGGTGATGACCTTGTTCTTTAACAGGTTGCGCAAAGAGGGTTTTAGGTAATGAAGAAGCATGACAGGATTATTTTAGACAACCGGCATCCACGATAATGCCAGTTATACAGTTAGCTGGAAATGAATATAATAAAAAAATCAATAGGGTGATCAATTGTCCGGTATCGATACAGTGGCTGTGCGATTAATTTGATTACATTCGTTAAAATACACTGCTTATGAACCGTCGAAACTTTCTCCGGAGCAGCTCGCTCACGGGAATGAGCCTTTCAGCGCTGACCGTTGAGTCTTTTCTCTCTCCATCCGGGAAGGCGGCGTCGGCCGGAAAGGCTGCAGCGGCTGGGTCCCGTACTGTCGATCATGATTTCCCTCTGCAGGAAGCGACCATTGACGAACTACAGCAAAAAATGGCCAGCGGCGAGTACAGCTCGGTGTCTATCACGAAAATGTATCTCCGGCGGATCGAGGCTATCGATAAGAAAGGGCCGGCCCTGAATGCAGTGATCGAGCTCAACCCCGATGCGCTGACGATAGCGGCGGCGCTGGATGCCGAAAGGAAAGCAGACAAGATACGCGGACCATTACATGGGATACCGGTGCTGATCAAGGACAATATCAATTCCGGCGATAAGATGATGACGACGGCAGGCTCGCTGGCGCTGGAGGGGCATATAGCCGCAAAGGATGCCTTTATCGTCGGGCAGCTGCGGGCGGCGGGGGCAGTGCTTCTGGGAAAGACCAACCTGAGCGAATGGGCTAATTTCCGGTCGTCGCGTAGCACCAGCGGGTGGAGCAGCCGCGGCGGGCAGACGAAGAACCCTTACCTGCTGGCCCGCAATCCTTCGGGCAGCAGCGCCGGCTCCGGTTCGGCCGTATCGGCCAATCTTTGTGTCGTGGCCATCGGTACGGAGACGAATGGCTCTGTCGTCTCTCCTTCCTCCATCAATGGGATCGTCGGTATTAAACCGACCGTAGGGCTGCTGAGCCGCAGCGGCATTATCCCTATCTCGAAAACACAGGATACGGCCGGACCCATGGCCAGGACGGTAAAAGACGCGGCCATTCTGCTGGGCGCATTGGCTGGCATCGATCCGGATGACACGGTGACACAGGAAAGCCAGGGGAAGGCCAAACAGGATTATACTTCTTTCCTGGACCCGAATGGCCTGAAAGGAAAAAAGATCGGCGTCGAAAAATCCTTTCTGACCGGCGGTCACGAAGGCGTCCTTGCCTTATTCCAGGAAGCGTTAGCCCTGTTGAAGGCGCAAGGCGCGACTGTCGTAGAGATTGATCTGCAGAAGCAACTGACCGACGCCAATGCCGCCGAAGGGGCAGTCCTGCAATATGAATTCAAGGATGGGCTGAACCGTTACCTCGCCACCGTCACCGACGCCAAAGTGAAAACGCTGGCCGACGTCATCGCCTTCAACCGGCAAAACTCCAACAGGGCCATGCCCTGGTTCAAACAGGAGACCCTGGAAAGGAGTGAAGCCCGGAGCGGCCTGGACAGCCCTGAATATATCGATTCGCTGAAAAAACTGCTGACGACACGCCAGATCATCGATGACGTGATCCGGCAGAACCAGCTGGATGCGATTGGCGGTATAACCAACGGGATAGCCTGCTGTATCGACCTGGTATGCGGCGATTATCGGACCGGCTTCGGCTTCTCCGGCCCTGCGGCCATGGCAGGATACCCGCATATCACTGTACCGATGGGGGCCGTCATGGATCTCCCCGTGGGTATTTCCTTTGTGGGTAGCGCGTATACGGAACCGGCGCTGCTGACGATTGCCTATGCGTATGAGCAGGCCTCGAAGAAGAGAATGGTGCCGGCTTTTATCGATGCACCGGCACCTGGCCTTCCGGCCTGATCAATATTGTAATCTGTTGGCGAAGAAAGCGAGGCTATGCGCCCACGCCTCTTTCGCGCCCAACGGGTTATAGCTGGCCCGATCATCGCAATTGAAGCCATGGTCGGCATCAGAGATGACCACGTTCGTATAAGATTTACCAGCAGCTTTTACAGCCCCGATGACCTTGTCGATCGTCTCCTGCGGAATATGCTGATCTTTTCCGCCCCAGAAGAACAGGTGGTTGGCGTGCAAGGCCGGCGCCAGGTCGATCATTTTATCCAGGTAACCTCCATAATAGGAGACCGCTGCCGCTAGCGGTAACACGGCGTTGGCAAGGAAAGAAACCCTGCCACCCAGACAAAAGCCGATGCTGCCGATCTTATCCTTTTGTACAATAGATTGCTGTTGCAGCCAATCGAAAGAGGCTTTGAGATCGGCCGACATCCCTTCCTGCGTAATAGCCTGGAAATGGGGCATGACAGAAGGGAAATCAGTGTATGCCGCTTCCAGCCGGCGGACAGTGCGATGGAAAAGGTCCGGCGCAACCGCGACGTATCCTTCCTTGCACAGCCGTTCCGCAATGCTGCGGATATGACCGGTGATGCCAAAAGCTTCCTGCAGAACGATAATCGCGGGAAATGGGCCCTTACCTTCCGGGCTGGCGACGTAGAGATCGATGTCAGTGCCATCACTGACGGGGACGGTGGTGAATGCGTGATTGGTCATGTGACTAATAAAAATTTGCGCTAAAGATAATCTTTACCGGACGGGCTATTGTCACTACGATATTAAATAGTCATTAATCATAGTGGTCAGGGTAAAGCAGCGCGGGTGGCGGCGATGATCCGGCCATTACCTGTTTCCTGCAGAAAAGCGATGAGCTCTTCATCGGAGGTATCCACACCTGCCGGCAGCCGGATAGCTCCATTGCCGTTAGCCTTCACGTCCGCCGTTTCCAACCGGCGCACGATCTGAACGTGGGACAGTGTGCGGCCATTGTTCTCACCGGCCTTGACCTGAGAAGTCGCCGATTTTTGCACGATGGCCACCAGCAGCTGGGTGTTACCGGCATTCGTGGTCTGGTAATGCCAGGTCAGCTTGCCTTTGTTTACCTTGATATTGTCCAGCGTCAGCTGTACGGGTGAAACCTCCTGCAGCGCGTTGCTGATCGCCTTACGAATGGGTGGTTCATCTGAGCCCACGAATTCTTTGCTGCCATTGATAATCACTTGAGGCGTATAGATGGTCTGAAGCCTGAGCCAAAACGCGTATTGGTTTTGTCGCAGTGTATAATCGGCGTCACTGAAAGTGTCTTTCCACCCACCCTTGTCCCAGTAGTCGACGTGAAAAGCCAGGATATACACCGGCTGATCTTTGTTCTCCTCCTGGATGCGGGCCAACAGTTGGTCGGCCGGAGGACAGCTGGAGCAGCCTTCGGAAGTGAATAGCTCGACGACGGCGAATCCTTTGGGTGGCTGCTGGCTTCCTGCGCCGGAACAGGCGGAAAGATTGATGGCCAACAACAAATTGCCGACCAGGATCGATAAGATGATCGCTTTCATGTTTGTAATTATATACCCCCAAGGTAGAAGGAAATTTGCGAAAAATAGGCGGCGACAACCTATTTTTGCGGCTCTAACCCGTGTTATGAATAAAAGACCATTTCTGCTCCTTTGCGCCCTGTTCGTGTCGGCCGTAGCCTTGATCTCCTGGGGCGTCACCGGCCATCGTACTATCGGTAGAATCGCAGCCAACCACCTGAACCCGCAGGCCAACGCCGCTGTCCGGGAACTGCTGGGCAATGAAACGTTGGCCGAGGCTTCTACGTGGGCAGACGAGGTACGAAGCCAGCCTGACTATAAGCATACCGGACCCTGGCATTATATCAACCTTCCATTAGGCCTGACGGAGCCGGACTTCGAGAAAACAGTGAAGGGGATGACGCAGGAAAATGTGTACAGCGCGTTGCTGCAGCAGGAACAGGCGCTGGGCAGTACCGCCACTACGAAAGAGCAAAAGATCGAAGCCCTGAAATTCATCGTTCACTTCGTCGGTGATCTTCACCAGCCGATGCATGTCAGCCGGGAAGAGGACAAGGGCGGCAATACGATACAGGTCAATTATTCCGGCGTAGGCACTAACCTGCATGCCCTGTGGGATAGCAAGCTACTGGATCACCTGGGATTGGACGATCAGCAGCTGGCTGCAAAAGTCGATCAGGCGAGCGCCGCTCAGTTAACAACCTGGCAGAACGACCCGATGATCAAATGGATGTGGGAAAGCTATGCCATCAGCAGCAAACTATATGCAGAGATCGATGCGAATGGCCATACCATCGATGATGCCTATTACCAGGCGCATATTCAAATTGTTCAGCAAAGGATCGAAATGGCGGGGGTCAGGCTGGCCGGCGTCCTGAACAGAATTTTTGCCAACGGGCTGGCTACGAGCACTGCCGGTACATCGGCGGCTGCCGCCAATACGCCGCCAGCCGGGACAGGCGGCGGGAATGCGACGACTATCGATATTCATGATGCAGCCAAACATTATGACGAATCTGTACAGGTCTGTGCAAAGGTCTATGGGCACAAGGCATTGAACAATATGACGCTGGTCAATCTGGGCGCGGCTTATCCGGATCAACTATTGACGGTGGTGTTGCGGGGCGATGCCAAAGATGCCGGCAATGAATGGGATGGACAGACGATCTGTATCACCGGAAAAATAGTCTCCTATAAAGATAAACCCGAAATAGTCGTTACCGATCCGAAGATGGTCGTTGTTGCGAAGCAGTAAGGCTGGATCCCGACCGCAGGTCAGCATTATTCAGGGCGCCGGTCAAAAGCGGGAAGAAAGCGAACAGGAATAAAGTGTGCTGCATTTCAAGGGCAGATTCCGTCGTAAAAAGCAACAGGACCAGAGCGATGGTAAAGGCCGCTGTCGGGGTGGCGGCCAGGCGGGCGGCGCCGATCAGCCAAACGATGCATAACAGGAAAACACCTGCGCCCAAAAAACCGGATCGCACCAATACTTCTATGTATTCATTGTGAAAATTATAGCCCAGGTAACCCTGGCTCATACCGGCGTCCATGTATTTTTGATCGAGCAGGTCCTGGCTGTCCCCGGCGCTGACACCGAAAACCCAGGCCTTTTGCTCCTGAAGGATATCAAAGGCATATCGCCACATGAGCCACCGCAGGGATAATCCGTCAAAACGGGAATGGATATTTTCGGGTGTCGAGATAGCCTGAACCAGTATAGCAGGATGCAGATCTCTGCACCGGCGGCTGAAGGGATTGTCTGTAAAAGCCAGCAGGCATACGCCTATGATGATCGGCAGGCCGATACCCGCAAGCTGACTGACTTTCATGCGCCGTCGGAATTCGCTGGCCAACCGGGTGATGAATATGACGATCAGCAATAGTACCAGCAGCCGGGAGGAAAGCAAAATCATCATCCCTGTGAAGAAAATGATCAGCCCGACGCGTACCCAGCCGGGGGCATCAGGCGAATATAGAAGAAATAGGATGGCTATAATGACATAGGCCGAAAAGAAGACGGCATTGGCTGAAATACAACTGGTCAATGAATGGTAGAAGAAGACGCTGGTATCCTTCTGCCAGTGGAATTCAATGCATGCCATGACCAGGCAATACACGCTAATGGCAGCCAGCAGCAGGCAATAATCGAATTTCAGCCGCCGGTAGCCGGCATGGTCTGCAAAGGGACCCGCGCAAAGGATGAAGGGTATCGCGACCAGGGTAGCTTTGCTCTCCACATGCTTCCAACCGGTAAAGAGATGATGGGTGTAGAAGAGCCCGATGAATTCCAGTAGAAAGATCGACAAAAAGGCCAGGAAATATTTATTGCTGAAAGCGGTCTTTATAGCCATGCGGGGACCACTGTCCACCAGACGGCCAATGACCAGCAGGATGATCAGGCAGCTGTTGAGATTGAACCAGGAAAACAAGGTAGTAGCTATAACGGATAAGGTCAGGTAATAATAAGGCTTTTTCTTCAGAAAAAAAGAATGGTCGGCGCTGGTATTTTGATGCATGATTGATTCTCTTCGATCTCTAAGATCAAACGCAGAGCGGGCTTTGGCAGTTGCCTCCGCGACAGGATACAATTGGCACCAATCTTGCTGAATAATGGCAGTTAAATCCTATTGAATGACCTGTAAAATCCTATACGCCATAGCCATGACAGCCTTATTCGGCGCCTGTCAAAAAACCGCTTCTTCCGCTGCTGAGGGAAAATCGGACTCCACTACCAATAAAACAACAGATACGACATCGACCACTTCTACCAAGAAGGGAGCGGATTTCAGCACGAATATGACAGAAGGCACCTGGAATGGCGACGTCATCAGCCTGCAGCCTTTCTGGTATTATACGTGGGGAACGCCCATGCCGTCACCGTCGCCGCAGAACTGTGAGTTCGTGTCGATGTTCTGGGGAGCGGCCAATG
>JAMFSL010000305.1 GCA_026225275.1 Puia dinghuensis | reverse complement strand
TTACCGCCGGTGAGCCGGATGAGCTCCAATCCATTGAGATCTGGCATTTGAATATCGGCAAAGAGCAGATCAACCTTGTTGCCGCGCATGTATTCCAGCGCTTCGAGCGGCCGTTTGGTGCTGAAGGCGAGTTCCAGCCAGGGGACCTTGCCGATATAAGCTACCAGGATATCGATAGCCAAAGGTTTGTCGTCGACGATAACACAACGGATCATTGATCAGGAATTTAAGGTGAGGTTAAGAACGCAACGAAATTGTCCTTCCTGTTGCGTCACTTCGAAAGCATGCAGGCCAGGATAGAGCAATTCCAGCCGGCGGCGTACATTGCGAAGGCCTATACCGCCTACGGCATCTTTGTTTCGCTGACGGATATGATTGACAGCTTCCAGGTGGAAGTTGTCGTCCCTGATCCGGATGTGGAGACTGGCGCCGCTGGCGGGGTCATCGGTAACACCATGTCTGACCATGTTTTCGACAAAAGGTATCAGTAGAAGGGGCGCGATGCTTTTAGCAGCGGGGCTGCCATCGACCCGAAAGTCGATGTAGGTATGATAGTTAGACCCGATAGCAACGAGGTCGAGGTAATCCCGCAATAGGTCAATTCCTTTTCCAGGCTGACGCTATCCCTGTTTTCTTCATAAAGGGCATATCGAAGGATACCGGAAAGCTTGAGCAACGCGTCAGGAGCGTCTTTATGCTGGCGATAGACCAGAGAGTAAATATCATTAATGGTATTGAACAGGAAGTGGGGGTTGATCTGCGACCGCAGGAAGGCCAGTTCCGCCTCGGCCCTTTCCTGCTGGATCTTACCGGCATGCGTCAAAAAGAAGAGGATGATGCCGAAAAGGCAATACTCATAGGAATAGCTGATGCAGTTGGTGATGTACCACCTGGGGTCGACAGGTCGGCCGAAATAGTTTTCGAAATGCAGCACCGGTTGGAGAAACCAGAATTCCATGACATAGCGGGTCACTACCATGGCCGCAAATACAGCCGCCAGGGAGACAAGGGCACGGCCATACCTACGCCTGGGAAACAGAAATGGCGCCGTCCAGGTATATGCGCCATAAAAAGCAACCATGGATATCGTCTGGTAAGTGAGGGTCATGACTGTCGCTGCGGCAAGCGGTGGCCAGCCGCAGGCCTTTATCCAGGCGACCTGATAGATGTTGGCCTTATAACCGGCCATGAAACTCTGTACCCCACTGATAAGGAGCAGCATCCAGCCGAGGAGGTGCAGCCCGGGGTATAACCATTTTTTCATTCACCTAAAGTACGACAGGTCGGGTAATGGTGCTTCAGAGGGGTAGGTCATACGTCATCAAAAATCCCGGTTTCATCAATCGGCCGGCGGCCGGGACGGGTGATGGCGGAGATTTGTCATCAAAAAGACCATGCGACGTATTTTTACCATTGGATTGCTTTTCTTACAGCTTTCCGCGTTCTCACAGCAACCTGTACACGATTCCAACCTTACCATACAGGTCAATGAGGGTATAGAACTGCTCAGCGTAGTACAATACCTGGGTGGCCATCTACCTAATAACACCCCTTCGCCCTTTAAAAATGATATCCGGCGATATTTTGGTTCCTATCGTATGCATCCGGCCGTCATGATGATGTTCAACTTCGATTTCACTGTCTATCCCGATATGGTAGAAAACGGGCTGGCATATGATGGATTCCCGGATATAAAGATGCATCCTTTACCTGATAGCAGTTTGTGGTTGCAGCTGGCGGGGCGCGATACACTGAATAAATACCTCCGGCTCTGTATGCAGTTTTACCGGGACACCCATTTCCATACCTTTTATTTGGCGCATCAGCCCATGTTTGCCCAATGGGCCAGCGGACTCCGCGACAGCATTGAAGAGCCCATCCGGATCTTTGACAGCCTGATCAATAGCCGGCGGGATAAGCACTGGCTGGTCCTGATGGATCCGCTGAACGATTGGGGCGCCCACACGATCATGGCCCGGAATGCCAATGAGCGGTACCGGGATTACTTTATTTACCAGCTAGGGTATTTTGGCGACAAGGATGCGGCAGGTCATATGGCCTTTACCGCCGACTTGTATAATTTTGCCTGGCATGAGGGGACACATGCCTTTACAGATTCCTTGCTGATACGTGATTCAGTGGCTATCGACTCCCTGTCTGCCCTGATGCCGAACAGTCCAAGGCTTAAAGATCAAAACATCAATGATTGGGCCCATTACTTCAACGAGCTGATCCCAAGGGCAGTATCCATTGCCCTGCACAGACAGTTTCGACCGGCCAGCGCCTACCAGCGGTTGCTGAACAGTGAAGAAAGACAAGGATTTGTTCATGTAAAGGTCGTGTCAGATCTTATCTATGCCGATTTTATCCATCAGCGAAAAGTGAACAGTTTTGAGGAGCTGCTACCGCTCATTTTAGATTTACTTAAAAACCAGCGGTCATAAGAACTAATCCGCTCTCAGGCTTTTGACCGGGTTGCTCGTCGCCGCCTTTATCGTCAGCACGCTCACCGTCGCCAATGCGATCAGCAGCGTGGTAACGCCGGCCAGCACGAATACCCACCAGCTGATAGCGACCCGATACGCATAGTCCTGTATCCATCGATGGAGGGCGAGCCAGGCCAGTGGCCAGGCGATCAGATTGGCGGCTAAGACCAGGCCGATAAAATGCTTCGTCAGCAAAACGACAAGGTCTTCCACAGAGGCGCCCAGGACCTTACGGATACCGATCTCTTTCGTCCGCTTTTCCGTAGAAAAGGAGGCCAGCCCGAACAGCCCCAGACAGGAGATGAAGATGGCCAGGCCGGCCATGATCGCCACTATTTGGGAGACCTGCTCATCGGTCCTGTATAATTCCTTATAATGATCGTCGAGAAACTGGTAGTCGAAGGGGTATTCCGGGAAGACATTTTTCCAGGCGGACTCCATAAACGCGATGGCCGGTCTGGCCTGCCGCCCGCTGATCTTCACCGACATGGTGCCCCACATCCCCCCTGTCTGAACCATCATAAACAGGGGCTGGATCTTATAGTGGAGGGAATTAAAATTGAAATCCTTGCAAATACCAATGATGCTGCCTAAAGTATCACCCCCGAAATGCCGGCCAACCAATGAAGACAATGGCCTGTCAGGATGATCTTTGAGTAATTCTCTGGCCAGCATTTCATTGATTACGAATTCGTTTGCATTCGCGGATTTTTCATTGGAGAAGGTCCGACCTGCCAACAACGGGATCTTATAAACAGTGAGATAGCTGGGATCCACCCACAAACAAGGGGTGAACAATACCCGCATGGGGGCATCGCCCGACCAGAAGCCAACACCTAACGTTTGCAGAGGGCTTCCCAGCTGGGCAAATGCTCCCGTCACCCCTGTCACCAATGGATTGGCTAACAACTCCTGCTTGAGCAAGCTAAAGTTCCGGGAATTGTTATCACGAAGGTGTACGGTAACAATTTGATCCCGGTCAAATCCGGGGTCCCGCGTCTCCATATAATTTAGTTGACGAAAAATGAAAATGGTCCCTATAACCAGGAAGATAGCGCTGGAGAACTGACCTACTACCAGGATGTTCCTGAAAATGCCTTTGTTTTTCCCCGTGTCACTCCCACCTTTCAAAACTTTTGCCGGCCGAAAGGAAGACAGGTAAATAGCCGGATAGAGTCCCGATAACACACCAAGCAGGATCGTTCCGAGGAGCACCGCCACCAGCAGTCCCGGATGGATGAAGAATAAGAGGCTCAGATTCCGGCCGCTTAGCCGATTGACATATGGCAGCGCCACGCTGGCCAGGCCCAGGGCAATGGCCAGCGCGATCAGGGAAACCAGCACCGACTCACTCAGAAACTGGATACCCAGCTGCGGGCGCGAGGCGCCGATAGATTTGCGAACACCCACCTCTTTGCCTCGTTCCGCCGACCGGGCGGTCGACAGGTTCATAAAATTGATAGAGGCTATGAGCAATACCAGCAGGCCGATGCTTATCAAAATATAGATATAGCGCTTATCGAATTTCTGGAAATTAACGCTTTCATCTGCGACATCGAATGCACTGGCATGGATGTCCCTTAACGGCAGGAGGAATAGCTCGTAATTGAGCTGCTTCCCCTCCATGTTGTGCCTTTTCATATAGGCGGGGAATTTGTTATTCAGTGCGGCCATATCCGTTTTAGGCGCAAGTTCTACGTATGTGATTACGGCATGGCCATGAGTCATCCACTCCGGTTTGTAAATTGTGCCCATGGATTGTAAGGCCTCAAATTGCAATTGGGAATTACCGGGCACGTCTTTCAGGACGCCCGTTACTGTAAAAAGAAGGGTGTCTTCCCCGAAGTGCGAAACTATCTTACCGATGGGGTCTGCATCGCCGAATAATTCCCGGGCCGCCGATTCCGTCAGCACGATGCTATTAGGTTTTTGTAAAGCGGTTTGTCGATTTCCTTTCAAAAGCGGAAAATCGAACAGCTGGAGAAAGGAAGAGTCAACGAAGAAGGAGTGTGGGAAAAAAATACGCTTTTCTCTATATGTCATCTCATACTGATCATAGCTGTCTACAGAGCTGTAGTTCAGCACTTCGGGGAATTCCTCTTGCAGCGTTAGCGGCATCGAAAAATCGTTGCCTGCATACTTCTCAGCAGTCTTTGTATCGGCGTTTTTTTGCACCTGATTGAGGCGGTAGAGGTTCCGGTGGTGCATGTTATCGAAACTATTTTCGTAAAATACGAATAGGAAGATCACGATGCAAGCAGCCATGCCGGTGGCCAGTCCGATGATATTGATGGCGGAATATAGCTTATGCCTGGTTAGGGAGCGCCAGGTGAAAAGGAGGTAGGTTCTTAGCATGAAATACGCTTTGGGGAGGTTTGTACCAAACGGGGGGCCAATCTTTCAAGGCCGTTAAAATCAATTATTTATGATTTTATTCCATTTTATTTAATGGCGAATTCGCTTAATCCGATACAAAAGCTGTTCTATTCTCGTACAGAAATATTTGGGTAACTCATAAGTTACATATATATTTGAGTAACCTAAAAGTTACCCATTATGACAAAAACAATCAAACACCAATTCTTCTTCCCTCATCCGCCCCAAACAGTCTGGGATTATCTCACCAAATCCGAACTGCTGGAGCTCTGGCTCATGAAAAACGACTTCCAGCCGATCGTGGGGTTCGACTTTCAATTCCTTATAAAACCTATACCAAGCCTGGATTTCGATGGCATCGTCTATTGCAAGGTGCTGGAGATCGTTCCATTCAAGAAGCTGTCGTATTCCTGGAAGGGCGGCCCGGGTAAGGGCGAGATCACGCTGGATACGGTGGTCGTATGGCGGCTGGAACCGACAGAAAAGGGCACGGAGCTTTTCCTGGAGCATAGCGGCTTTGGAAAACTGGAAAACGTGAACTTCTTCGCTGGCATGAACGATGGCTGGATCAAACAAGTTCAAAAGATCACCGATCATTTAAACACGCTACAACATGGCAACAGCAAAGCTTGACGCCTTCCAGGTCATCGGCGACCCCAGCAGGAGAAAGATGCTCATGCTGCTCTCGGAGGATAGCCTGACCATCAATAGCCTGGCGGAAAATTTCCAGATGAGCCGGCCCGCGGTTTCCAAGCACGTCAAAATTCTGTACTGTGCGGGGTTCATCTCCATCAAGGACGTCGGTCGGGAACGGTATTGCACCCTGCAAAAAGATGGCTTCGAAGAGCTGCAGGCCTGGCTCGCTTACTTCGACCAGTTCTGGGCATCCAGATTCAAGAAATTAGAAAATCTATTAAACAACAAAGCATGACAACACAGGAAGTCGCAGCGCGGTTCAACGAGCTTGCGCAGCAGGAAAAATGGTTCGACATCCAGGATGAGTTCTTTGCGGACAATGTAAGAAGCGTCGACCCACCCCATTCCCCATATTTCAATTATGCGGAAGGCAAGGCCGCCGTTCGCCAGAAAGGCGAGGGCTTTGTGAGTAAGATCCGGGAGGTTCATAGAGTCTACACGACGCTGCCCGTTATCGGCGGCAACCATTTTTCGGTCGGCCGGGGCATGGACATTACGGTGGAAGGTTTTGGAAGGATCAAGATCGATCAGATCATGTTATATGAAGTCAAAGATGGCAAGATCGTGCTGGAACAATTCTTTTATTAAAAATTGAATCATGAAAATAGGAATCATCGGTTCGGGCGCCATGGGCCGCTACTTCGCAGCACAATTTGTTAAACTGGGACATGCGGTTTCGATCGCCAACTCCCGGGGGCCGGCCTCCTTACAACAAGTTGCGTCAGATACCGGGGCCGAGGCAGTCACGGTGGAAGAAGCCACAAGAGATAAGAACGTCATCATCGTTTCGATCCCGCAAAAAAATGTGCCGGATCTTCCCAAACACCTGTTTGCACATCTTCCCAAGGACGTACCCGTCATCGACACCTGCAACTATTACCCGGATATCCGGGACGGCGTCATCCCGGAGCTCGAACGATCCGGCATCGATAGCCTATGGGTCCAGCAGCAGCTAGGCATTTCTGTTGTCAAGGTATTCAACTCCATTACTGCGGAAAGCATTGCTGTCCTGGGCAGGCCCAAAGGGGATAAGGACCGGATTGCCTTAGCCGTTTCCTGTGACGATGCAGGCGCGAAGGAAGTCGCCTTTGGGCTGGTGATAGCGCTGGGCTTCGATCCTTTTAATGTGGGTACTATTGCGCAATCGTGGAAGCAGCAGCCCGGTTCTTCCATCTATTGCCGGGACCTCAAGCTTGAGGAAATAAAAAAGCGGGTGCTTGCGATGGGGGACGATTGGTCCGCACAACGTGATGCGATCAGGACAAAACACAGCGCCGACATGGCGCTGATCATTGTAGACTATGCGGCCTATCTTAAGAGCTTGCGGGACTGAATGATAGGGTTTGTTTGCATGAAGAATTCGAATCGTCACTTACGCTAATTCTGCGTAAGTCAACCCTGATCATGGATTTGGGCTTTTCGCCTCAGACGTCAGTGAGCATTTTTCAATATTACGGCAGGGTGAAGGGTTATTTTCCTGAGCGCATCGTTAATTATTGCATACATCATACACTGGCGAAAATGACATAGTAACTTAAAACTGATTTAGTATCTTTAAACTGAAAAGTTCAACTGGAGAGCAGATATATGGGCCTAAGCAAAATCACGGGACAGGAATATAATCAGTGGCTTGCTCAGCTAAAAGAAAAGATTAGAAACAGCCAGCTAAAAGCGGCGTTAAAAGTAAACAGCGAGCTGCTATC
>JAMFSL010000304.1 GCA_026225275.1 Puia dinghuensis | reverse complement strand
TTCGGATCAACTTGTCCGTATTTGCGAAGTCCAGCCTTCAAGTCCATCCATAATTGGATATTAAAATCTGCAAGGTCCATCAGCTCGTCCGGGGTCAATCTGTGCGGGTTGGATAGGCCAGCAGGAATTTTGTTGTCCGGTTGTTCCTCTATTATAGATAGAATATTCGGAGCGTACCCTTCCCCGATCTCCAAAGACTTGCCGATCGCAACACTGTTGCCGAATAGTTTTACTTGCTTTCCGCTGCTCAATTGCAGGGTTCTGCTCTTCAGGTCTGCCATGATTGTAGTATTTAAAATGATAAAAAAATCGGTGCGAATCCGGGGGCATATATCGGAACTTGGGGGTAACATCGGGGCTTTTGCGGAGGAAGCACGTGGGGCGACCAGCAGGGAGCCCCGCCGCCGAGCAACCCCTTCGGGAAACCTCTCTTTTTCGACCGTTGAGGATGGCCGTATTTGATTGCCTCTAACATTTCTTTAACTTTTGGGCGTTAACGCCCGGACATAAAAAAGCGACCGAAAACATTCGTTTTCAGATCGCCAGGTTCGCTAATCGCCTCAGATCATCGACAAACTGGTTCGAGAATCGTCCTGCTAGGGCGACTATTGATCTTGATTTTCAATGGTGAACCCGCCCCCTGGTGAATAAGCCTGCCGCGTACCCACCCGCAATCGCGCCCGCCGGGCGGCCGGAACCGGACACCAGCCGTATCGTAAACGGACAATTATATCATTTTTTAATATATAATTGACGGTTTTTGCTTCGATTACAGATTGGTATTTTTTTGGCGCGCTATCGATCATGCTAAAGAACTATATAAAAATGGCCATCAGGAATCTCAGCCGTCACCCGGCGTATTCCTTTCTCAACATATCGGGTCTCGCCATCGGCATGGCGGCGAGCATTCTCATCCTGTTATGGGGCCAAAACGAATTGAGCTACGACCGGTTCAATGCCAATGCGGATCAGATCTACCGGATCACGGTGGTGGCCAGCGATCAGTTCAAAGACGCGACAAATCCGGCGGGAATGCCGGCAGGATTACAGGCTGCGATGCCGGAGATTCGCAATACAGTTCGCCTGTCCCATCCGGTAGAAACCCTGTTTGAAAAGGGTGACATACAGTTCGTGGAGAAAAAAGGGTTTTATGCCGATAGTACCCTGTTGGATATTTTTTCATTTCCATTGATAAAGGGCGACCGGCGCACAGCCTTGCGACGTCCCGATGGGGTACTGATCACCGAAGACATGGCCAGACGATATTTTGGCCATTCGGATGCGCTTGGCAAGACGTTGAAGAAGGATAATGGGGAACTGGTAACAGTTACGGGAGTACTGGCCAATATTCCTTTCAATTCCAGCCTGCAATTCGATTATATCCTGCCGATGTCGGCCGTCGCCCAGACGAATGATGAAATAAAAAATAGCGTCTGGGGTAATTTCAATTTCTATAGCTATGTACAGCTGGACAAAAATTTCGTTCCGAGTACTGCCAACCTGGACGCTTTGGACCGGAAGATGACACAAATCTATCAGCGGCATATTCCCCGGGATAAGCTAAAGGCTGATTTCTTTTTGCAGCCGCTGACGAGTATCCATTTGCATTCGGACGGTCTCCAGGTAGACTTGCCCGGTCATGGAAATAGCCAATATGTCAGCATCTTTTTTATCGTGGCTGTTTTTATCCTCCTCGTCGCCTGTATCAATTTTATGAACCTTGCTACGGCGCGAAGCGCACGGCGGGCAAAGGAAGTGGGGCTGCGTAAGGTGGTAGGTGCGGTGAGGGGACAGCTCATCGGGCAGTTCCTGGGCGAATCATTGCTGATCTCTTTTTTGGCGCTGGTGCTGGCGATAGTCATCGTCAGCCTCAGCCTCCCGGCCTTTAATATCCTGGCCGAAAAAGATCTGCACCTGCATTTTTCAGACGGGACGTTTTGGCTAAGCCTGATAGGGATCGCGGCGCTGACGGGATTATTGGCGGGGAGCTATCCTGCCCTGTACCTCAGCGGTTTTCAGCCGGTGAGGGTGTTAAAGGGACGACTAAAATCTATGGGCGGCAATCTCGCTTTTAGAAATGGGCTGGTGATCACGCAGTTCGTGCTATCGATTGTCCTGCTGACCGGGACTGTCGTTGTCTACAACCAGCTGAAGTTTATCCAGCACCGCAACCCGGGTTTCACAAAAGCTAATTTGTTATACATGCCGATGACAGGTGAGATATGGGGCAGGCAGGGTGCGCTGCGCGCCGAGCTGAGCCGGAATCCCCTGACGAGCAATTATACCATCGTCGGTGAGCTGCCGGTCAACCTGATATCCGGCAATGTAGATGGAAAATGGCCGGGGAAGGACCCGAACACGCAGATCGTGATCCCGGGTATGAACGTGTCGGAGAGTTTCATCGACGTCTTCCGGATGAAGATCCTGGCCGGGAGGGACTTTTCCACTGCCTTCAAAACCGACAGCAATAATTTCATCGTCAATGAGACAATGATGAGGACGATGGGGATGACATTGAATAACGTAATTGGACAATCACTCTCCTGGGGAGGTCAGGATGGTAAGGTCATCGGGGTGGTACAGGATTTTAATTTCAAGCCCATCCAGCAGGCCATCGAGCCGTTGGTGCTGAAGATCAACCGGTATGGCGGAAATGTAGTCGTGAGGGCGCCGAAGGGTCAGACAGGGGCGACGATCAGGGCAATGGAGGCGATCAGCCGGAAGTTGAACCCTTCTTTTCCTTTCACGTATAATTTCCTTGACCAGGACCTCGCCAGCCTGTATAAGGGGGAAAGGCAGATGAGCGGCATTTTTAATTTGTTTGCGGGGCTGGCGTTGCTGATCTCCTGTCTCGGATTGTATGGGTTATCTGCCTATCTGGTGCAGGAGCGGACCCGCGAGATCGGGGTTCGCAAGGTACTGGGCGCGTCCGTCTTCAATATCGTGTATTTATTATCGACCGGCTTCACGCGGCTGGTCCTGGTGAGTATAGTGATTGCCATTCCGCTGGCGATGGTGACGATCAATCGCTTTTTAGAAGGCTATGCCTATCATATCCGGGTGAACTGGTGGATCTTCCCGCTGGCAGCATTGGCAGCCCTGATGATGGCGTGGCTGACGGTGAGCTATGAGTCGTTGAAAGCGGCTATGGGAAATCCGACGAAAAGTTTGAAATCGGAAGGGTGACACGAACAATGAACTAAGACAAAGTTCTTTGATGCTATGTATTAGATGGCGGTGGGCCCGCCGAAGCCGGCACCGCTTTTTTCCCATCACCCCACATATTTGGCAAGATCGAGCTCGAATGCCAGCCCTTGCCAGGCATGATCACCGGCTTCGCGCTTTCTACGGTTCTCTCTGGCGATCTTTCGGAATAAATGGAGCGCTTCACGATCATCAATCCCTGACGTATCCTCATCGAGGTGTTCGCGAAAAAGCTCGCAACGAAAGGCACGAACAGTGTTGGGCGCTGAAAAGGCGACATTCATCTCGTTGTTTCCGAACAGCGAAAAGCGGTGCAGGTTACACGATCCGACGGTAGCCCATTCATCGTCAATCAACATCAGCTTGGCGTGGACATAGATTGATTGGCGACGACCATCAGATCCGAGGCCTGCAATACCCGCCAACATGAAGCGATCGAAAGTCCCAAGCTCTGCCCGGGCTTTGAGAAACGCCTGCCGCTCTGCCCGGATTGGCAGACTGACGTCCGGCTCAGCAGGCATCAGCAAAACTACATCCACGCCGCGCTTGAGTGCCCAATGCAGACAATCCACGATGTCAGGCACATCAACATACTGGTTTTCCATATAGATGGAGCGGCGTGCAGCATTGATGGCCGCACAATACTGATCAAAGTTTGATTGCTCACCGGAAGCGATATCGTACGATATTCCCCCGGGCGCTGCTTGCCCGTCGAGATAGCATCCCTGATGGATGGTTCGTTGTATCTGCGCGACTGCACTTCCCTGCTCAATGGGAACCCGTGTTGGAAACGGCAGGTTGACTTCGCTCCCCGTTCCCCAGCGGCCATGCCCCACCAATCGCTCGCTCGCTTCGTTCCAGCGCTGCACGAAGCTTAAGCCCCTCGGTCTTTACATCCGGCCGCCAAAAAATGACCCGCACATCGATGCCGCGAGCAGCAGCGCGATCAAGAACATCGAGTGTACACCCGCGGCCATCCGGCATCTCAAAGTTTGACCACATAAAAGTCACCGTTAGCCAGACACTCTTTTGGGCTGCCTCGATTGTCTCGCAGATGCGCCGGAACGCGGGTTCACCGTCAATTAGCGGCCGCACCAAATTCCCGGGACGAATTGGATAGGAGGCTGATTGCACGAAGGGAATAGCGGTGTTCGTCATCGACGCAATATCCACAAATTGCATCATTAGCATGGTAAAATGCCAAACTTTTTGCAAACTGTCTCAAAATATTCCATATAAACGAAAAGATTCGTACATTGGTGGATACGGTGATGAAAAATTTTACAATCAACAGCTGTTTATTGGTTAGCAACTTTATTTTGCTTCTATCCGGTACGCATGCATCAGCACAGGAGAATACTCCCAAACGGCTGGATAGCCTGTTCAAAGAAATAGCCGGTGATCCTGCTATACATTTTAACGGTACGGTACTCGTGGCGGAAGATGGAGGAATAATTTATAAAAATTCTGTCGGTTTTGCTCAGATCGACAAAAAGGTACTAAATGGAAGTTCCACCCATTTCTCCCTGGCATCTCTTTCTAAAGTATTCACGGACGTCGCAGTGATGCAATTAAAGGAAAATCGTCAATTGGATCTGGACGATCCCCTTGTGAAGTTTCTTCCGGATTTCCCCTATCCGGCCATCACCATCCGGCAGATACTTTCCCATACCTCTGGTTTACCCGACTTTGAGATCTTTCAGTCCTATGTGGATCGGAGTTCAAATAAGCCCCTGTCCAATCAGGATCTTATTCCCGCCTTAAGAAAATGGGGCAAACTGGTCGCCGAGCCTGGAGCCAGATGGAGTTATTCAAGCGTTGGTATGGGATTGCTTGCACTGGTGGTGGAGAAAATTTCAGGTCTCTCTTTTCCGCAATATGTATCCATGTATATCTGCAAGGCCGCCGGCATGAAGGATACTTATGTTTATACACCGGATTCTCCGAAGCCGGATTCCCAACTGGCAGTACTTTATGCGAATGCGGGTTCCTCAGCGCCGGCCCTGTCGCCTGATGATTCAGTCAAAACTGATCTTACAAATCCGTTCCAGACAATTGTAGGTCCAGGGCTGGTCGTAAGTTCAGCAGAAGACCTGCTCCGTTTCAGTCAGGCATTATATAACGGTAAATTACTCCAGGCTGTAAGTCAGGCAGAAATGTTTGCGCCTGTTAAACTCTCGAACGGAAGTTTCGCCCAACTTCCCGGAGCCCCATTATATGCAAGCCTGGACTGGGGTATTGATATTGATTCTTCGGCCGGTAAAATCGCTTCCCATACCGGAGGTAATCCGGGGATTTCTACGATTCTTCTACTTAATCTTCGAACGCACAAAACCGTGATCGTCCTCGAAAATACGGACAACATGGGGATACTTACTTTGGGTATCAATGCCATGAACATTCTGAACCATAAGCCGTTGATGCATTTCGGACCCGGCCGTATTTGAATGTTTTCTTACCGTGGCCACGCAGCCTTTGCTCGTAAACCTTCTGCGTCCAGGGGAATGGAGAAAATATTCCAGAGGCCATTATATATACCGCCGATCTCTGCTGCCAGCGCGTCGTAATCAGGAAGTCTTTTGAGAGTGCCCTGACTGGGCACATTACTATTGACAAAGTACAGCGTATTGCCATCAAGGGAAAGCGCGGGCGCCATATTGGCAATGCCGGGGACATTAACGGTTGGGCCAAGATCCTGGGGTATCGACCATTTATCATCTTTGTGAAAGGAAATAAAAATGTCGGTGATCCCGATGGTTCCCGGTCGGTTACTGACGAAGACCATAAAATCGCCCTTTCGGGAGATGCGGCATTCCTGGGTATTAAAGCCTGCCGTGTCGACGGAGCATAATACGGGCGACGAAAATTTTCCTCCCTCATGCCTGGACACCCAGATGGCACTATTTGTGGCGGGGCCGCCGTGACGGCCACCGGAATGAAAGTAAAAATTGCCGTCCTCGCTTTCAGAAGGATACCAGCTGCTTACTCCGGCCAGGTTGATAGGGGAATCCAGGAGTACCGGTGAAGACCAGGTGGTCTTATTGATCCTCTCTACCACCCATATATGAGCGTATTT
>JAMFSL010000044.1 GCA_026225275.1 Puia dinghuensis | reverse complement strand
TGACTATCAAACCCCTTTCGGTCGTTATCCTGGCTTCAGTAGTAACGCTTCTGGCCATGCATACCGGCTGTGTAAAAACCAATCCCGGCACTACCACTCACGACACCACTGTTATTACCAAAACAGACACACTGAACACCACCACTACTGATACGGTCGTTCCGGTACCTCCGGATATTACCACCGGTCTCGTTGTGTATTTGAAATTCAACGGTAATTTTGCCGATTCCAGCGGCTTGAATAACACGGTCACGCCTGTAGGCGGCGCATCCCTTGGCTATGATATGCATGGCTATGATACCAGCGCATTCACCCCCAATGGCTCCGGCCAGGTACTGCTGGTCACCAACAATGGTTCCTATGACGTAGATACTGCTTTCTCGGTGTCTTTCGACTTTATGATCAATAACTATGCTTACATTATCGGTAATGGTAATTACGATGGCTTCGAGACTTTTGCCAGTATCGTCAATTATTCTAATGGCGAAGGCCCGACATTCAATGTCGGATTTAATGGACAAAACTCACCCCAATATTTCAATTTTGGGGTGAACAGCGAACTCGGCAGCTGCGAAAGTCCAGCCACCACCGATCCGCGGGCCCAATCCGATACTGCCTATAACTTTACGCCTCAGCTTCACACCTGGTATAACGCTATTGCCATTTTCTCGCATGGTACTCTCTCGACCTATATCAATGGCACGTTGGTCGGTTATAGGACGGGAAACCCTGATTCGACATTGTTTTGCCCTGATGCCAGCCTGGTTGTCGGCGGCTGGTGGGGTGGTACAGAGAACGTGAATGGTGGGATCGATGAATTCAGGTTCTACAACCGGACGCTCACGAAGCCCGAGATCGCATACCTGGCCAGGCACTTCCAGCTCAACTCGAACAAACAAAATCCCACTTTACAAAGTGGAAAGTCTTCCCCTATAACAGGAACTAAATAATAACACATTAAACGTTGCCTTACTTTAAAATTGAGTCCCATGTCTAAGCAATTATTTGTCAGCCTTTTCCTGCTGGGAGCAGTCCTTCTGGCTGTAACCTATGGATGTGTCAAAAGCGTATCTCCTATCCCGTCCAAAAGTGACAGGCAGCAGCCGCAGTCATCACAGGGGAAGAACAATCCGCTGTAAGGGGATAATAACATCTTGACTTATAAGCCATACAAAGGGTCCCGGTAACGGGGCCCTTTGTTTTGTAAACCTATTCTTGGCCCCATTGTTGGTTAAATAGTTCGATTGATTCATCCCGAACAAAGGACTACTCATTATGGGCCGTTTGATTATCATTTCCAGTCGTTTACCTTTTTCTCTCGATAAGGAAGGAGACAAGATCAGCCTTCGCCAGAGCTCGGGTGGGCTCGTATCCGCTATCAAAAGTTATTTTGAGAATACCTCTGCGCAGAGGAATGACCTCACCGGGAAAATTTGGATGGGTGTGGCGGATTTTCCTCAGGAAGACTGGGCACAGGCCATGGAGCAGCAGGACGCCGGACAGGAGTTTGAGGTACTGCCCGTTTTTGTGGATAAAGACTTGTACGAGAACTATTACAACGGGTTCGCCAATTCAGTCCTCTGGCCTCTTTTTCATTATTTTTCCAACCTGGCCAATTATGAAACCCAGTATTTTGACGCTTACGTGCAGGTCAACCAGTTATTTGCGGATAAGATCCTGCCTTTACTGGAACCAGGCGATCAGGTGTGGATACACGATTACCAGTTGATGCTTCTGCCGGATTTGCTGCGAAAGAAAAGACCGGATGCGACTATCGGCTTTTTCCTTCACATCCCTTTCCCTTCTTATGAGATTTTCCGCCTCCTTCCCACCGAATGGAAAAAGACGCTGCTGCATGGCGTTATGGGAGCGGACCTCATCGGGTTTCATACGTACGATTATGTACAGCATTTTTTGCAGTCGGTCAAAATGCTGCTGGGCGTAGATAACTATTTTCACAATTTGCAATACCAGGACCGGCTGATCCGCATCGATCTTTTCCCCATCGGCATCGATTATAATAAATTCCATCTGGCGGCCTCCGATCCTGAGGTGGAAGAACTCCGGGACAAGATCTTGAAGGATCTGGAAGGCAAGAAGATCATTTTTTCCGTCGACCGGCTCGACTACAGTAAAGGGTTGATGAACCGGCTCAACGGTTTCGAGTATTTCCTGGAGCGTTATCCCGAATGGCGGGAGAAAATGGTCTTTGTTCTGAATATCGTGCCGTCGAGAGACACTATCCCGGCCTACAACGATCGGAAGAAAATGATTGAAGAAAAAGTCGGTACGATCAATGGCCGTTTTTCCAGCATCAGCTGGCAGCCCGTTATCTACCGGTATAATCACCTTTCCTTTAAGGAACTGGTCGCCCTTTACCAGGCCGCAGACGTCGCGCTGATCACGCCATTGCGGGATGGCATGAACCTGGTCGCCAAAGAATATGTAGCCAGCAGCACGGGAGGCCGCGGCGTCCTGATCCTCAGCGAGTTGGCCGGAGCTGCCAGCGAACTGGGCGAGGCTATTCTCGTCAATCCTACCGACACTTCCGATGTTGCCTCCTCCATTACCCGGGCCCTCGCTATGCCTCTTTATGAGCAGCGGAACCGCATAGGGCTCATGCAGCGGCGGCTTCAGGAATATGATGTGTTCAAATGGGTGAACGATTTCATGGACCAGTTGATCCAGGTGAAACAAGAACAGCAAAAACAGAAGGTCAAGCTGCTGGACGATAAAACAATGGCTGCCATCCAGCGGCATTACCAGGGTGCAAAGAACCGTTGCCTGTTGCTCGACTATGACGGCACCCTCGTGCCATTTTCCAAGATACCGTCGGAAGCAGCCCCGGATAATGCCGTGAAAGACCTGCTAGGCCGACTGGCTGCCGATCCAAAAAATCATGTGGTCATCATCAGCGGCAGGGACGTGAATTCGTTGGACCGCTGGCTGAGCTTCCTGCCCGTCACCCTGGTGGCGGAACACGGCGCCAGTTTCAAAATGCGGAATTCCAACTGGCAGCAGAAGGTTTCGGTATCCGATTTGTGGAAAGAGGAGATCAGACGCGTCATGCAGATGTTTGTAACGCGCTGCGCCGGATCCTTCATCGAAGAGAAGACGAACACCATCGCCTGGCACTACCGGAACACCCAGACGGGACTGGGTTTTTCCCGCTCGCGGGAATTGCTGAATACCCTTTCCCAATTGATCCAGAACACCACGTTGCAGGTGATCGATGGCAATAAAGTAGTGGAGGTCCGGATAGGCGGTTTCGATAAAGGAGCCGCCGCTTTGAAAATAATCAACGAGATGGACCCCGATTTTGTATTGTGCATGGGCGATGATACGACCGATGAAGATATGTTCAAAGCCCTCGAAGGCGAGGCGTACACGATCAAGGTCAACAATGGCGCTTCTTCCGCCCAGTATACGATCATGTCGCAACAACAGGTGCTGCCGCTGCTGCAATCGCTGCTGCAGCCCAGGACGATCCCGAATAGCGAACCGGAGGTTCAATTGCCCGAGGCACATCACTAACAGTTCAACAACCAGCATATGGCGGTTCACAAATACAACATGGGTGTCGTAGGCAATTGCTCGTACCTGGCGTATATCGACACGATGGCGGATGTCAAATGGATGTGTCTTCCGCGATTCGACAGCAGTTTCCTGTTCGGATCCCTGCTGGATCAGGAGCGCGGCGGTCATTTCTCTATTCGCCCAACGGACGAAGACAGCCATTCCCGCCAATACTATATTCCCAACACCAATGTACTCTGTACGGAATTTACCTGCAGGGACGGAAAGTTCGTCGTGAAGGATTGCGCGCCCAGGATAAGAATCTATGAACGCCAGTTCCGACCACTGATGCTGATCAGGAAGATCGAGCTGCTGGAAGGCGAGCCAGCCGTTACCGTCAGCTGTCAACCCAGGGGCGACTATGGCAACCTGATCCCGGAACCGGTCATCGGCAGCAATCATATCCGCTATCTCAATCTGGAACAACAGGTACGGCTGACGACAGATATCCCGCTGACGTATATTCTCAAGGAAAAGTCTTTTGTCCTGGATCAGGACCGTTATCTGGTGCTGACGTACGGCGAACCGCTGGAGGCCCCATTGAAGGAGACGGCGGACGAATTTATCCGTAAGACGATCGAAGACTGGCAGTTTTGGATCAAGAGCTCCTATCTGCCGGATATTTACCAGGACGAGATCATCCGGTCGGCGCTTGTGCTGAAGCTCCACCAATATGAAGATACAGGCGGCATCATCGCTGCCGGCACGACCAGCCTGCCTGAGTTCCACGACAGCACCCGCAACTGGGATTATCGTTATTGCTGGTTCCGGGATGCGCACTATACGCTGCGGGCCTTCAATCAGATCGGCCATTTCGGGGAGCTGGAAAAATATTTTGATTTTATCTATAACATCCTGCGGAACGCCACCGATTCCCTGCAGCCGCTATATTCGGTGGCCGGCGATAAAAAACTCTTTGAGGTAGCTCTCGACCTGGACGGTTACCTGGGCAATAAACCGGTGCGTGTAGGCAACAAGGCTTATATCCAGGCGCAGCATGACGTATATGGCCAGGTGCTGGTCAGCCTGTTGCCGCTGTACTCTGATAAAAGGCTCATCTTCGAAAAGCGGCGGAACTATAACAAGGTCGTTCCATGGCTGCTGGGCCAGATCGAACGTACCCTGTCCCAGCCGGACTCCGGTCTGTGGGAGTTCCGGAACGAAACGCAGGTACATACGTATACTTTGCTGTTCCATTGGGCAGGCGCTAAGGCCGCTTACAAGATCGCCGCCCTGTTTAACGACCGGGAGCTGATGAACAAGGCCCGGCACATTGCTGCCGAAGCCGATAAGCTGATCGAAAAGACCTATGATCCCGTGCGGAAGCTGTATACCCAGGCCATCGGTACGGTCAACCTGGATGCCAGCACCCTGTCCATGATCACGATGGATTACCTGGATCATCGTTCCGATAAGGCCAGGGACCATATTGCCGCCCTGGAAAAAGAATTGCTGACGGACAAAGGACTCTTCTACCGCTATAAGCACTATGATGATTTCGGTTTCCCGGAAAGTACTTTCCTGGTATGCGCTTTTTGGTATGTAGATGCGCTGGCGTGTGTCGGTAGGGTGGACGATGCGATCCGCAACCTGGACCAGCTGCTGTCCTTCAGCAATCACCTGGGCCTTTTCAGTGAGGATGCGACGGCGGACGGATCACAGTGGGGGAATTTCCCGCAGACCTACAGTCATGTCGGACTCATCAATGCCGCTTGTCGGATTGGGCGGAAACTGGATAAAGCGGATTTTTTGTAGACTCTCGAAGCAGAGAAATAAGTATATTACGGGATGTCATCCAGATTGATTTACAACATCAAACAATTGGTGAATACCCGACGGGAAACCTATTTGTTGCGGGGGGCTGCCCTGGCGGATCTTCCTTGCATCGACCATGCATGGTTGCATATCGAAGATGGCCGGATTGCGGGGTATGGGCCAATGTCTACGCTGCCGCGGGATCTGCGACTGCTGCTGGATGAAGGAGAAGATAGCACAGGAGAGTTCGCCGATCCTGACGCCAGGGCGATCGATGCCGGTGGCCGTTTCGTCCTTCCGGCCTGGTGTGACAGTCATACCCACCTGGTATATGCGGGTAGCCGCGAGGCTGAATTCGTCGACAAACTGCGGGGGCTTAGCTATGCGGAGATTGCCGCCAGGGGCGGCGGTATTCTCAACTCTGCACGTCAGCTGGCCGATGCGACGGAAGACGCTTTGTTCAATGCTGCCTGGCAGCGACTGCAGGAACTGGCCCGGCTGGGTACCGGCGCCGTCGAGATCAAGAGCGGATATGGTCTGACTGTTGAAGGCGAACTGAAAATGCTCAGGGTTATTAAAAGGCTGAAAGAGAAATCTCCGCTGACGATCAAGGCCACTTTCCTGGGTGCCCATACCTATCCGCCTGCGTACAAGGATGATTCTGACCACCAGGGATACATCAATTTAATGATCGAAGACATGCTGCCGGTCATCGCCCGCGAAGGATTGGCCGATTATATCGATGTGTTCTGTGAAGAAGGATTTTTCAACGTGGCAGAGACGGAACAGATCCTGCGTGCAGGTATCCAGCATGGCTTGCGGCCTAAAATTCATGCCAACCAGCTGCACCTGTCGGGCGGAGTCGAGACGGGTGTCCGGCTGGGCGCCTTGTCTGTCGATCACCTGGAGACGATGGATGCATCGGCCATCGGCGCGTTGGCCGGTTCGGATACCATCGGAACACTGCTGCCGACGGCAGCCTTCTTTTTGCGCATGCCTTTCCAACCTGCCAGAGAGCTCCTGGATGCAGGCTGCGCCATTGCCCTGGCCTCCGATTACAACCCCGGTTCTTCTCCCAGCGGGAATATGAACCTGGTGGTCGCCATCAGCTGTATTCAGATGCGGCTGCTGCCTGAAGAGGCTATCAATGCCGCAACGGTCAATGGTGCTTATGCGATGTCGCTGGGTCATGAATTGGGCAGCATCACGCCCGGGAAAAAGGCCAACCTGATCATTACGCGGCCATTGCCCTCCCTTGCATATCTTCCTTATGCCTTCGGTTCGGACCTGATCGACCAGGTGATGATCGGCGGAGAGTTCATCCGCGACAAATCTCTTATCCGCAAACCGGTCAACACCGGGACTTAAATAACGCTTATGTTTGGACGAAAGAAGAGGAAACAACCTGATTTTATCGAGACCGTATCTGCGCGCAGCACTGTCCTGCCTATTTCCGACAGCCATGCGGGACTCGACTTCCTGGTATCTTTTTTTTCCGTTATCCGCCCTTCCCGCGGGTATCCCCAAGGACATCCCCGAGGGCATCCCCAAGGACATCGAGATGCGGCTGTCAACCTGGCTCGTGTGACGGCAGCCCTGAATCAAAGTCCGGTCCTGCTCAACAATCTGCAACATGCCATTCTGTCCCAGCTGGTTCGAGCCGACCTGTCTTCAGCCTTGATGGAGAGCGGTATTCCTCTCGCCCGTGGATTCTGGCAGGAGTTCTTCGGCAGGCTGCGGCACAAGCTGCTGCCCCCGCTGCAGAACGAGAATGACTTCCTCTATGTGCTGAACAGGGTATTCTTTCGTAATGATGATTATAAATGGGTCGAGGACATTCCCCGCGCCCACTGGATACAATTCTTCGAAAGCCTGGGCCTGTCCCTGCATATCGACGACTATCGTATCCTGCACCAATTGGTCACCTCGCTCAAGATCCTCTCTTTCCAGGTAGCGCAGCTGGGGCTTGAAAAAGAGGTGCTGCAGTATATTCCGGAAGAAGACCGCGAAGACAATCCCTTTGTCCGTCAAAATTACGTGGTACATGACCTGGAGGCGGCATTGACTGTCAATCGACCGGCCGCACTGCTGGCTGCCGCCGGTGAATATGCCGGAACTATGGATGATATCGCCCCGCTGCGGCAGCTCTCGGGCCAGTTCAGTTTGCTGCTTGACCGGTGTGATCAATGCATCACTTATATCCGCGACCATCACAGTCAGCGGGGCACCTCTCTTCACCAGACCTATATGCTGATGTTGCTCGCCAACCGGATAGACCGGATGTCCATCCTCGTCGACCTGGTCGACAAGGATCATCATTTCGATGTGGGCAAATTCGTGGAAATGTTCCGCATGCTGGTCCGCAACGAGAACAGGAAAAACAGCATCCTTGAGTTCATGTCCCAGTCTCTGGGCTATCTGGCCTACCAGATTGCCGAACATAAAGGCGCCAAAGGGAATAAATATATCACGTCCACCTGGGCGGAATACCGGGCGATGGTCTGGAGCGCCATGGGCGGCGGGGCATGGGTCTGCCTCGTCGTGCTGATCAAGAACCTACTCATCCGCCTGCCGATGGCCATCTTCTGGCATGGGTTTGCCTATAGCATCAATTACAGCCTCGGATTTATCCTCATCGAAGAGACGCATACCACGCTGGCGACCAAGCAGCCTGCGTTCACGGCCAGTGCGGTGGCCAGTTCGCTGGATACTCGAAAAAATACGCTTCAGCCAAATTTGTACAACCTGGCCGTCACGGTGGCGAAGGTATCCCGCAGCCAGATCGCTTCTTTTGCCGGTAACCTGATCATCGTCTTTCCGGGAGTCTGGCTGCTGGCCTGGGGATACGAAAAGCTCTTCGGCGCCAAACTGGTAGCCGGTGAAGCGGCTGCCCATATGCTGCGCGACCAGCATCCGTGGCAAAGCCTATCGCTGCTATACGCTTGTAATACGGGCGTATTCCTCTTCCTCAGCGGCATCATCGCCGGTTATGTGCAGAACAAGATACAGTACAGCCAGGTCAGCCGCCGGCTGCAAACCCACCCGATTTTGCGCCTCTCTATGAAGCCCGAAAGACTGCGCCGCCTGTCCGATTATGTGCAGAAGCACGCCGGGGCACTGATCGGCAATATCTGTCTGGGCTTCTTCCTCGGCATGGCCGGCTTCATCGGGGAGATATTCGGAACCCGGTTCGATATCCGGCATATCACGATCTCGGCGGGTAATGTTACCCTGGCCGTCTATGGCCTTGGCTTTGCCAATGTCCGGACCTGGTACCTTGTAACCGTTATTCTTGGCGTGCTGGGCATCGGATTTCTGAATTTCCTGGTCAGTTTTTCACTGGCCTTCATCGTCGCCGCCCGATCCAGGGGGGTCCGTATCCGGGAATATCCCGAGTTCCTGGGGATCCTGTGGAGGTACTTTCGCAGTAATCCGTTGGATTTTATTCGGCC
>JAMFSL010000303.1 GCA_026225275.1 Puia dinghuensis | reverse complement strand
GCAGGTCGATGAGGCTGGCCATGGAACCCACGGTATCCAGTTCCAGCGTAGCATAGGGCTTGTCCCAACTATAGATAGGGAAGGGGTGCTGATGGACGTCGTTGAAGCCGGGCACGACCGTAGCACCGTGGAGGTCGATGATTTTGGTGGAGGGGCCGATATATTGCCGGATAAAGGCGGTGTCGCCGGTTGCGATGATGAGAGAGCCCGCGATGGCTACGGCCTGCGTACGGTCACCCCGGGACCGGAGGGTGATGATGTTGCCATTCGTCAGGACCAGGTCGGCGGGTTCGGGGAGGGGGTGGATTTGCGCCACGCGGGTGAGGAAGGCGGATGGGCGGGTAGGTTTACCAAAAGACAGCAGGAGCAGCACAGGGAGGATGGCGATGGAGCGCATGCGGTAGTGATTTTTGCATAGGTAGGGAAGAAATGTTAGAGCAGTTTGAGGGAATGGTAAGGAGTGAGTGAGGAGATCAGAACAGTTCACCGATGTTGACGAAGAGGCCGTTGGAACCTTGTTCGCCGAAACCGTAATCGATATCGAGGTTAGTCCGGGAGCTCTTGTTGAGTTTGATACGGAGGCCGGCGCCCCAGCCGGGTTGCATGGATTGCAGGCGCCGGTCGTAAAGGCCCGAGAAGGATTCGCCGTTGAGGAAAACGACAGCGCCGAGGAAGCCATTGGCAGTCAGCGGGAAGCGGTATTCCGTTTCAAGATCCACCATCTCGTCGCCGCGGAAACGGCTTTGGATATATCCTCTGCCGGTACTGGAATAAGTATCCCAATTAGTAGAGGGGAGGTCCAAAAAGGGCGGTTTGCCGCCGCCGACGATCAGCCAGTCATAGCTCCAGAAGGCCAGTACATTCCGGGAACCGGAGGGGAAATTGAAATATTTGCGCACATCCAGGATGAGGGATTGCCAATCGCTGTTACTCCCCATAAATTTAAAGTTGTCCCGGTAGGTGGCCATGGCATAGAACCCCTTATAAGGATTGATCGAATTATCCCGGGCGTCATAGAGCGCGTTGAGGGTCAATCCGGTCGATGTGGAATGGGTTTGCGGACCGTACTTTTCATAATCCGAGGGGACGGGCGCCTTGGTATTGACACTGGTGATATCATACCGCCAGTCTATGATGTAGCCGCCGCCGATGTAGAAGTCGTTGGTGATCCGGCGGTAGACGATCTCATAGAAGCGGATGTAATTATATTGCATGGAATCGACGTTGCCGATCCAGGAATTGGATCCCAGACCGAAACTGGCCTGCGGGTATTTCATGAAGTGGATATCGCCGACAAAATTGAACTTGTTTCCTTTTGTCCAGATATTGGTCTCCAGGGGAACGGAGAACTGTTTATTCTCGGTGTAGTTCGCGCTGGTGGTGATGGTGGAGATCCTGCTGGTGGAGTCGAGGCGAAAGGCAGCGTTGCCAGTACCGGTGATGGCAGCCCTGGTAGTCAGGGTGTATCCTATAGCCGGGAGGAAGGAAATAGACAGTTTACGCACATCCTCTACCTTGTCTGACTTCTTTTTATGGGGAAACAGGAAATGGAGTTCGTCGGTAATATCTTTCTGGGGTACGGCAGGGTGACCGGGGATACTGTCCTTGGAGTGGCGGACGGTCTTCGCGACGTTGATGGGCGTGCTTTCGCTGGTCTGGGCGTGGACAGAACCTGACAATAGGAGCAACAATAACGAGAGCCAGCCTAACCCTGCCAGGGGCAGGAACAACGATCGAAAATTGGGCAAATCTTTGCGGTTTGTTAAATAGACGCAAATATCGGGCAAAGCTGGATATTTTCTGTAGGCAGCTGAAGAATTTTGGCGTGGTGCACGGAAAATTAACAACGAGGCCGCGCCATGCCCGTTTTGGGAGCATGGCGGCCTTGTGCATAGTTAGGGGTTAGCGGGATGCGATATCTTTAGCGACCACATGAGCGACGGCCCAGTTGATAGAATGGGTCGTATTCAACTGCACTTTCTGGTCTGCGTTTTCGACTGTGATATAGTAAGTGATCCTTCCGTTGGCGACTTCTTTGTAGAGGTCGGTGATCCAATAGCTCTTATAGCTTTTTTTAATGGTGGTCAACAGCCTCGCAGGCAATTGATTGGACAGGATGTTATGAGCGACGGGTGCGCTCTTTTCATGGTCTTTTGAACCGTCGGCGGCCCAGGCATGTGACATTCCAAGGAATAATACGAAGGCGAGAATAGTAGTTTTCATAAGAATTGCTTTCCAGGGTTTTTAAATTATGGCCTATAAACGTCGGAAGAGGAGGGAACGTATCTTTCGGGGGGCTTTTCGGGTAAAAATCATGGTAAATAGGGAGGGTTGTGCCATTAGGTATCACATAAAGTTTATATATTTAAGGTTTGATCAGCTTACTGAAAACCCACACAATACGGATGACCTTAAAGCAAGTTTTTGAGACAGTGACGATTATGCTAGGTTGGTTTGCCATAATTACTCAATTTTTTCTTGCCATTGACAACAGAACGGTGCCGGTACCAGAGACGGCGATCCGTTTTGTGAGTTATTTTACCATCGAGACGAACGGGCTGGCTGCATTGGCGTTTACGGTCCTGCTGGTAGGCAGACGGACGAGGCTGGGCAGGTGGGTTGGCAGGCAATCGGTGCTGACCGCCATAACATTATATATGACGGTTGTGGGACTGGTCTATAATATTGTCCTGCGTTCGCTGTGGAAGCCAACCGGGCTGGCGTGGGTCGATGACGAATTATTGCATTCGCTGCTGCCGGTGTTGTGGATCGTTTACTGGCTGTTGTATGCCAGTGCGAAGAGGCGGTTGCTCTGGAAAGCCGTTCCTTCATGGATGTTGTTTCCGTTGATCTATTGCATTTATACGATGATCCTGGGAGACAAGACGGGGTGGTATCCTTATCCATTCCTTGATGCCGATGTTCTGGGTTATTCCAGGGTGTTGATCCATATCGGGGGGATGATCGGTGTCTTCTTAGGGTTGGGAGTTTTATTTGTCCTTACAGCGAAGAGAATATATCAAAATGGCGGTTGATCAGAAATTGAGGATTAAATTGCAGTAAGCTTGAATACTTGCAATATGAAAAATCATTTTTATTTATTGGCGCTTACGATAGTTCTGAATGGGGAAGCCCACGCGCAGGAAGGTGGATTAAAGGCAGCGATGACGACTACTACAAACGGCGCTGTGCAGGGGACTGTAGAAGTCTCGGGCATCCGGTCATTCAAAGGCATTCCTTATGCGACACCGCCGGTAGGTCCGTTACGATTCAAAGCGCCGCAGCCGGCTTTGGATTGGACAGGCGTGCGGCAGACGAAGGCTTTTGGTCCGCGAGCGATGCAGCTGCCGATATACAGCGATATGAAATTCCGTTCTGACGGGGTGAGCGAGGATTGTCTATATCTGAATGTGTGGACGCCTGCAACGACTATGGGAGCAAAGCTGCCGGTATTGGTCTATTTCTACGGCGGTGGATTTGTCAGCGGCGATGGGAGTGAGTACCGCTATGATGGGGAAAGCATGGCGAAGAGGGGGATTGTTGCGGTAACGGTGAATTACCGGTTAGGGATATTCGGATTTATGGCTCATCCGGAGTTGACGAAGGAATCGGAGCATCATTTTTCCGGTAACTATGGTCTGCTGGACCAGCATATGGCGTTGGAGTGGGTGCAACAAAATATAGCTGCTTTTGGCGGTGATCCGGGCAAGGTGACCATCGCAGGAGAGTCAGCGGGATCGATCTCAGTGAGTGCGCAGATGGCATCTCCGTTGTCGAAAGGATTGTTTACCGGTGTTATTGGCGAGAGCGGAGCGTTGGTAGGAAATCATCAGCCTGTTGCGCTGGCGACGGCGGAGCAGACAGGGACGGCGATTGCGGCCGACCTGGGCTATAAATCGATAGCGGATTTGCGGGCGATGCCGGCTGCGGATCTGATGGAGGCTGTGAAGCGGGCGCATTTCCCAATTGTTATTGACGGTTATTTTCTGCCGGAGTCGCCGGAGGATATCTTTTCCAAAGGCGAGCAGATGAAGGTGCCGTTGCTGGCGGGGTGGAATTCGGCTGAATCGAACTATGGTGCCATTCTGGGTCACGATGCGCCCACGGTCGATAATTATGAAGCGTCAGTACGAAAGATGTATGGGGACAAAGCTGACGATGTCCTGTTACAATATAAGGCTACTACGACGGCGGAAGTCCAGCAGGCAGCGACCGATCTGGCGACGGACAGGTTTATTGCTTTCTGCACCTGGAAATGGATCGATATGGCGACAGCTACCGGCGGGATGCCGGTATTTCGATATCTATATGGCCATCCGCGACCGCCGGCTGTTGATGGTCCGGCGCCTGTGCAACCTGTAATAGGTGCGGCTCATTCCTGGGAGATCGAGTATGCGCTCGGCAACCTGCATACCAATACCGTATATGCCTGGACGGCGGACGATGACAAGGTATCGGCTACGATGCAGAGCTATTTTTCCAACTTTATCAAGACCGGGAATCCGAATGGCAAGGGGGTGCCGGAGTGGTCGCCGATGAAGCAAGGAATATCGGAGATCATGGTGATCGATGTGCACACGCATGCGGAGGCGGAGAAGCATCAGCAGCGGTACCGGTGGATGGAGGAGGAGTAATTATTGAATTACTTCCACCGGCAATTCTTCCTCTTTTATTTTTCCGGCCGCTACTGATACAAAATAGGTATGACTGGTGGTATCTGCGGCAACGGATTTGATTAATTTTTCGTTTTGAAACAGAATTCCTGCCTTGTCATCGCAGGCATAGCCGGGGGGCAGCTTACCGGAAAGGACGGCCTGCTGATAGAGGGGTTTACGGCCCGGCTCGCTGTGATAGTGAGGGCAGTGGCTGGTTGGGATAAAGCCGAGGCAGTCGACGAAACTGAGTTTTACCGGTCTGGAGTCCGTAATGCCGCTAATGAACCAGCAGAGAGATCCGGCGCTACCACCGGCCATGACAATACCTTTTTCATAGGCTTTACGGAGGATCGTATCGATGCCCTGTGCCTTCCAGATGGCCATCATATTTAATGTGCTGCCTCCGCCCACGACGATAGCGTCCATACTCATGATAGTCTCTTCAAAGGTCTTCTGGTCAGGGGCGGAATTGAGAAAAGTACGCAGGACATAAGGTTTTACCGGTAGTTCGGTGCACACCTGGTACCAGTTGATGATACCATTGGCATTATCAGCACTGGCTGTTGGGATAAAGCAGATCTTTGGGTTGGTCTTTTTAGTGAGGGTGGCGACATAATTAATAAAAGTCGGGCCGAAATTCCCACCGGTAATGAATATCGTCCGGATGGGTTGGGCATGAAGGCCGATGACGAATAAGGTGACGATGAGCGCCAGGAAAATTTTTTTCATCTTCAAGATTCCGTTTTGCGTATTAAGGTAGGGATTTATTCATTAATTTAGGGGTCACTTCTCCAAATATCCTATCTAAAATAATTCTAATTAGCAAGCGGATATGATAAAAAAGAAACTTTTATTGGTCGACGATGATTCGGATGATACGGAACTGTTCAGTGAGGCTATTGGTGAGATAGACAGCTCGGTGTTGTGTCATTGCGCCTCGGACGGTATGGAGGCATTGGAAAAACTGAGCGAGAAGAAGATTGAAACGCCGGACCTGATCTTCCTGGACATCAACATGCCGGAGATGAATGGGTGGCAGTTTCTGGAAAGGGTCAAGGGAAACCATAGACTGAAGGATATTCCGGTCATTATTTATACCACTTCTTCCACCAAAAGCGATCTATTGCATGCGAGGACATCCGGAGCCTTGTGTTTTGTTACCAAGCCGGCGAACTATGGACGGTTGAAAAAGATTCTGGAAATTGTCATCTCCTATATGGAAAAGGATTCTTTGATCGGAGTCTGTGATGCAGTGCATGCCTATCTTGCGAATGCCAATTAGATCAATTGTTCTCCAATTAGATCAAGTTGCGAAGGATGGCGGTGCTAATCGAATCGATGATGTCGGTGATCGTATCAGGGAAAGGGTGACGTGCAGGCCTGACATCACCGTTGTTATCAAAGTCGATAAAGTCAATGGCGCCTGGCCACCACCGTTCCAATAAAAGCTGACCCTGATCCGGGGTGGCGCGGTAGATCAGACCATCCTGGTCCTGCAGGATTTCTACCAGGAAAGCATACTCCTGGCCCCGGACGTTAACCAGTATCTTTTCAATGACCATGGGACGTATTTTAGTACATTTGGTATAATCCAATAAGTATACCAATGGGTGTTGTTTGCCGATTTTTTTCCGGAATAATCTATTATAGGCGGCGGTATGCGGTCTTATTGGGTCTACTAATGGCTGTCTTTTATGGACATACGCAAAAACCGGCGGTCTCGGCGGTACCGTGGTGGAAACAAAATAACTTACGGGTGATCCAGACCAATCTACCTGATTATGAAGCGGCCGACCTGGATGCCGATTCTCTGGTCAAGGATTTACAGGATTTTTCGGCGAATGTACTATTGATCAATGCAGGCGGCATTATGGCCTTCTACCCGACAAAGTTGGATTTTCAGTATACGAACCCTTATATGAAGCCCCACACCTTAGGGGATATCATTCGGAAGTGTCATGGGCTGGGGATCCATGTGATCGTGCGATTCGATTTCAGCAGGGTACAAGAAAGCATATTCAAAGCGCATCCGGATTGGTGTTACATTTCGCCTAAAGGGGAGCGGATCATCAATTCGGATATGTATGCGGTGTCGATCAATGGTCCTTATGTGCAGGACCGGGCATTCAGGATCATGCAGGAAGTGATGGATGATTATCCTATAGACGGCATTTTTCTCAACATGCCGGGATACCAGGTGAATAATTCCTATGCAGGTAAATACGAGGGGATAGATCAGAATGAATACGACAAGAAAAGATTTTTTGAATACAGTAAAGGGAAGGCATTGCCGGTAACGGAAGATAAAGATGATCCTTTGTACCAGGAGTATGTAAGGTTCAAGGCTGCCACGGTAGAAGAATGGTCGAAGCGATTGTTTGACATGGTGAAGAAGAAGAGTGATCAGATTGCGATCTGCACGTATTCGGATAAATATGTAGATATTATCCGTCAGGAATCGCAGAATATGCTGACGTTGCCCTACTGGCCTTATATGGCCTCCGATAATCTGAATAATGCCACACATTCTTATCCTCATCACATCATCAGCAACGCCAGCATCCAGCAATTGTCATTTCAATCGCGATACAATGCTATAGAACCGGAAGAGGCGTCGATCAGGCTGTACGAGAATATAGCGAATGGTTCGGGACTGGACATCAGCCTGATGGGAGATCTGCGGGGATATGAAGACGAGCGTAATTTCGACGTGATCAAAAAGATCTATTCCTTTCACAAGGAGCATGAGGCGTATTTTGGCCATTACCGGTCGGTAGCGGAAATAGCGGTTGTAGCTCCCGGTCCGTGGCCGGCGGGTTCCTCCATGCAGGAGTACAGAGGGATACTGGCCATGCTGAAGGAGGCGCACATTCCTTTCGATGTGATCGAGGATGCGCAATTGGCGGCGCGGGCGGATGATCTGACCAAATACCGATTGCTTATCCTGCCGGAGATCACGTACCTGGATTCCTCATGTGTTGCAGTCTTGAAACGGTTATCGGCTGGGGGCACCAACCTGATTGCGACCAACACGACCTTATTCGACAACCCGGTGGCGCTAGCAGATTTATTCGGGGCGACGATCATCAAAAAAGACAATGACGGCAGTGGTAATTATCTGCGCCCGGATAATAAGGTCTTGTTCAAACGGCTGGACAAACAGAAAATGATTTCCTGGAATTTCAATCTGGGCCTGGATGATTTTAAGGGGGCGGACAGTGTTTATCTGCCTATTCTGAGTAAAGGGCGGCCCGGACCGCCGGAAATTATCGGCGGACATGAACCTACGGGGTATTATGCGATGGGCATGAAGCGGCATGGTTCCGCTAAAGCCGTGCTATTACCTGTCAATATCGGCAAAGAGTATTATATGCGGGGCTATGAGCAGTATAAGAATATTCTGCTGGATGTGATTGACGACATACTGCCGGATGCGGGGCAGTGGGTGCAGACGAATGCTCCGGCGAGGGTGGAAACGATATTACAGGAGTATGGGAGAAATACGCTTGGGGGTGACGGGCTGATCCTGCATCTCATTAACCTGACGGGGTTCAGCGGCGTGACTTACTTTAAGCCGCTGCCGGTGGCCGATCTGGTCTTTCGGATAAAGTGCGATTTTAAGCCGCGGGCTGTTTTTAGCCTGAGTGATGGGCAGGCTGTGCCCTTTCTTTGGAAGGAAGGGATGATCGAATTCAGCTGCCGGACGTTAGAGTCGTATGAAGGAATTGTCATCAACAAATAAAATTTCACCATGCCCTTATACTCGTCCTCGTCCGCAGCGATAGTCGTTGTCGGCAGCTCCAATACCGATATGGTGGTCAAGACATCGTCATTACCCGGGCCGGGGCAGACCGTGCTGGGCGGGACTTTCTTCATGAATCCGGGTGAAAAAGGTGCCAACCAGGCTGTAGCGGCGGCGCGTCTTAGGTGAGCCGGGCGGTAGGCTTTGCCAATCATGCGGCTGCGTTGTCGGTGACGCGATTGGGGGCGCAGGCATCAGCGCCGGGGCGAAAAGAGACGGAACGATTTATTGTCGCCAAATAAATTTCTGACTATGATAAAACGATTGCTATTGATGGGGTGGATGATGATGACTTTTGTGTATGCCCAGCGAGCGACCGGTGAGGCCGGTGAAAGCGATGCGTTAGGTGGAGCGCGTGGGGCGGACCCGCTGCCAGTTATTTTCGACACCGATATGGGGCCGGATTATGATGATGTGGGGGCTATTGCGTTGCTTCATGCTTTTGCGGATAGCGGGAAGGCCCGCATCCTGGCGACGATGGCGAGCAACAAATACGAGGGGGTGGCGGCTGTGATCAATGTTTTTAATACCTACTTTCATCGGGCAGACATTCCTATCGGGGTGCCGAAGGGGGCTGCGGTCGATCAGCGCGATACGCAGCATTGGACAGACAGCATATTAACCCGGTATCCGCATGCGATCAGGAAGAACAGTGAAGTCCCTGATGCGGTGGTGTTATATCGCCGGATACTGGTGGGGCAGCCGGACCATAGTGTGGTCATTATTACGGTGGGATTTCTGACGAATCTGGCCGGGTTGCTGCAGTCTCCGGCGGATGGCTATTCATCGTTGAGCGGATTAGAACTGGTGAAGAGGAAAGTCCGGCAGCTTGTTTCGATGGCGGGGAAGTTTCCTGAAGGATGGGAGTTTAATGTCTTTAAAGACAGCACGGCGTCGAGATATGTTGTTGCGCATTGGCCGACGCCGGTATTGTATAGCGGGTTTGAGATAGGGGTGAAGATCAAATGCGGGTTGCCGTTGGTGCGGGATGTTTCGATTCAAAACAGTCCGGTAAAGGATGTGTTCCGGATCAGCCTTCCGCAGGCGGCAGATGATAGTGCAGGCAGGAGCAGCTGGGATGAGACGGCGGTGCTGGTGGGGATTGGCGGATACCAGCCTTATTATACTGTGCGACGGGGGCAGATGCTTGTCGCGGTGAATGGGAGTGACCGGTGGGAGGATTCGGCGGATGGGAGGCAGGCACGTCTGGTGGAGGCGAGGCCGGTAGCCGAGGTGCAGGCGATTATTAATGGGTTGATGGGGCATCAGCCGAGGTAATGATTTTCAGGATCTGGGACAGGGAAAGGCCGAAGAGGACGAAGGCGACGAAGATAATATAGCCGGGTTGGAGCGAGGTCTTATTGGTGGCGATGCTGGTGAAGGCATCGGATTGGTGGTTGAGGTAGCCCATTTGGGATTGGAGGATGCCGTTGAAACCGATATAGGCCATGAAGATCGCGACGACCATGACATCGGCCATGCTCCACTTGCCGGATTGGAAAGCGAAGTAATGGACAAATTTATTTTTTGCCCATTTGCGCTGGCTGAGGATGGTGATACCGGTACAGAGCAGCTTTGTGATGGGGAAGAGAATGCTGAAGACGAGAATAAGGATGCCGACGAAGATCGAGTCATACTTGCCGGTGGAGATGAGGATGTGGACTACGTCAAGAATGCTTTTGCTTTGGAAGAAAATCACCTGATCCTTAAAGGAAATCGTCTCACCTAGCAGCTGAAAGTTAATTGAATTTATCCGGGCGTCGATGTCGATCATGGCTGTTGTGAGGCCGACGAGCAGGAAGACAAGGGCAATTCCTATCGACATGATATAGAAGGCGACATACAGCTGTTGTTGTTTGCGTAAAAGATACCATAGCCCCAGGACGACGACAATTACTGATAGCATGATCCAGGTATAGGTATAGGTCGAATGCTGTAGCTGTGGCAGGGTGGTATCGGTATATTTTTCGAAGGCGGAGTCGGATGCGAGGTTATATCGTTGGTAAATGGAATCGAGGGTTTTTTCCTGCGCCGTCTTTGCGCTGTCATAAATTCCCTGGCTTAGATCTTCGAGTTTGTTTGTCGCGAGGTATTTGAGGCGGCGCTTGCTGCTCGGCTTGAGCGCATCCTCTGTTATTTTTTGGGAAAAGCCGGGGATCATCTTTTTCAACCGGTCTTTTCGGACGAATGCGTGATAGGCTAGCTTCTGCAGCTTGCCGCCGATCGACTTTTTTGGGGCATTGATGGCGCTGTCACCCTTTTCGACAAGGCCATTAAGGAGTTGGGTGACCTCTTTTTCAAGAGAATCTTTTTCGTCAGTGCTCAGGGTGAAATCCTGGATCTGATGGCTAACGGAACCGATGACGAGGTCGCGCCATTTATTGATGGATAAAACCCCGAAACTGATATTGTTGGTGTTACTATAGTCGAAACGGATCGCTTCGGCCTGTTTGGATAGGGTATGGACCTTATAGCCGCAAAAAGCTGCTATTGCCAATAAAATGGACATGGCGAAGATCAATAATCCCCGTTGGAAACCAGGCGTTTTCATGATCAGAGAGGCTGGGTTTTTTAGGCCAGATAAAGGTGGTGCATAAATAATCGGGCCAAGGGTCGCCTGCGCCGGGCTTCGGCGACCGAAGGGTGGATCGGGTGGTCGAGGGGGGCGCGATCGGGGAAGAGCGGGTAGTGCGTGGCGGACTATTCGGTTCTCAGGCTTTTCACGGGATTGGCGAGTGCGGCCCGGATAGCTTGCCAGCTGACGGTCAGCAGGGTGATCGCTATGGCGCCTAAGGCCGTGGCAGCAAATATCCACCACGAGAGGCCGGCACGATACTGATAGTTGCCCAGCCAGGCATGCATACACCACCACGCGATGGGGCCGCCGATGAGCAGCGACAGGCCGACCAGTCCTACAAACTCGCGCGACAGCAGCTGCCACAGGTTGAACACCGTTGCACCCAGTACTTTGCGTACCCCTATTTCCCGCGTCCGTTGCTCTGCCGTGAAGGCGGACAGACCCAGCAGCCCCAGGCAGGAGATCAGGATCGCCAGCGCGGTGAACAGGCTTGCCAGCCGGCCGATCTGCTCTTCGTCGCCGAATTTTTTCGCGATCTCCTCATCGGCGAACTGGTATTCGAAGGGGTCCTGTGGATCGATCTTTTTGAATACCTGCCCGATACCGGCCAAAGCGCTGGTCATGCTAACCCCCGGGTGCAACCGAATATTGAGATTGTTGAGATGTGAGAAGTCCAGGGATGATGACATGAAAAAGATCATCGGCGCAACCGGGTCGTAAGGGCCCTGCGAAACCATGTCCTTTACGACGCCGATGATGGTAAAGGTACCGTTGTTGCTCCATTGCATCCGCTCGCCAACGGGATGGTCCAGACCCATATATTTGGCCGCTGCCTCATTGATGACGAAGGCGGCGGAGTCTGTGGCATAGCCAGGTTTGAAGTCCCGGCCATCGATGATCTGCCACTCCGTGACCTTGCCATATTCAGGGGTGATGCCATTGGTGACAAACGATTCCTGCAATGACGGGTCTTTCCCTTTCCAGGTGAGTCCCATATTGTTGACGTATGTATTGGCGGGAGTGCTTTCTGATCCTGCTATGTCGTCTACCATGCCGGTCTGCTTCAGCATGCTCCGCAGGGTGGCCAGATGTGACGTAAAATCCATGCTTTGCTTTGCCACTGTAATGAGTCCATCGCGATTGAATCCGACAGGTCTGTCTTTCGCATACTGTATCTGGTGGAAGACGGCGATGGTACCGATGATAAGGATTACCGAGACAGTGAATTGTAGTACCACCAGGATTTTACGAGGTAACGATGCCATCGGCCCTACCCTGAATGTCCCTTTGAGTACTTTGACCGGCCGGAAGGACGAGAGATACAGGGCGGGATAGCTGCCTGCCAGCAGCCCGGTGAGCACGGTGAAGCAGACGCCGGCAACCCAGAACAAGGGCTGATCCCAGGGAATACGGATGTGTTTTTGCGCGATTTCATTGAAGGGCGACAGCATCAGCTGTACCAGCGCGATGGCGACCACAAAGGCTATGACAGCCACTACCAGCGATTCGCTGAAAAACTGCCGGATC
>JAMFSL010000302.1 GCA_026225275.1 Puia dinghuensis | reverse complement strand
GCCGAAGTAAGGGTATCAGTCCCCACCTGCTTTTCCCCGTTATAAAGGGACAGATTATTGGTGGTTGTGATGGAAGATCCATTCTGATTCAGCGCTACTACTGCCACATTATTGCCACCGATAGCGTTGTAGAAATTCGTCGTGTTGATGGTCTTTTCTGCCGGATTTCGGAAGTAGGCAGCTTCATAAAGACCGTTGCTGGCCTGAAAATTAATGATATTCCGCAATGGATTTTCAGACAACCAGGGACCTGATGTCGTAGTGGAGTAATTGGCATTGAGATCAACCCCAGCATGCAGCAGGTCACCTCCGCCAAGATCGAGACTAGCCGCTCCGGACGTCGTCTTGTTGCTGATCAGATGGTCGGCAATAAACCCTATATCACCGCGGTAAGCCCTAAACATGCCCTGATTACCTTCCCCGGACATGGAAAACACGTCGTAAGTATAGGAGGGGATACCAATATGAGGCACCGGCGGGGATTCACGGTAGGGTAATTCCTTTTCACGGTTAAAATCAGTCAGGGCACCCCATGCACCACCGCGGTTTTGAAAATTGAGATATCCGTATGCCGGCAGGGATAATACCGTGTCTTTCGGCGCGACATATTCATTAGCATAGTAGCCGCTGAGGTATGCATTGGGATGCACTACATCTGCTTCCCCACCGGGCTTAACAGTAAAGGAGTAATTGTAATTGGTCATCGGTACGGAAATAGTCGGAGTATAGGAAGGCCACGCAAAAGTAATTCCTGCATCTGTTGAATGGACCGAGCCGGTCCTCGAGTTCATATTCAATGAAATACACTTCAGACCAGTCCTTGAATTGTACGGTGCGGTTAATTGCAACCCAACTGTGGGATTACCTTTGCCGGTTAGTTCGTTGTAGTCATACGTGTAAGAAAGACTGGGGGTTATAGTGATGCCATCCTGGGAACTGTTGGTCAAGCTCAGTCCACCGGAGAAAACACCGGAGGATTTGCTTCCTGCATTGATGGAAGCGTTGAGCGATTCCTCCACGCCCCAACCGTTGTAGGTGGAATGGAAAATTCCCTCGCCGGCGCCTACGTCCAACGGCAGGCCGACTAATTCAACAGTTGCACCATAATTCACACCCCAACTTGTATTGGGCTTTAAGGACGCCACCTTTTTCACCGTATCGTTACCCCCGTTGAAATCATCCGGTAATCCGCGCATTTCGCGAGTGATGCTGCCAGGATTGATGTTCCAACCTAACCCTACCCAGCTGGCATCTTCGTCCATGGTCCTCCCACTGTGATAGGAGATATTGATGGGATAGCCGCCGACATCCATCAAGGGAATGTTATAAGAAAAGTCACCGCTAAACATGTCAACCATATTATTGGCGTTGACTGATTTAAAGCCTTGCATCTCGGGCTGAGACGGGCCGCCTAGGGATGGACGTACTTTATTGACGGTCTCTCCGGCTGTAGGGGTGCGATAACCGCTGCGCGCCAGGGGGGCTGCCGGAAGGCGGAAAGAAGGAGAGGTGGAGATGTTGCCGAGCGGGCCGTCATTGTGGGACGGACGGACATTCGAATCCGGGTGCATAGATAATAAAGAGGCAAATGGATGACCAACCGAGTGGCCCGGGCGAAATTCCGGGTGAGTGGCCACAGCATGAAAGCTTGGAATATTCCCCGGCAGCCGGTAACGAAATATTCCGTCCCGGCGGATAGGCGACTTTTCGGGTTCACGATTGGACCAGTGAAGCTGCTCAGTCGCCAGCAGCAACTGGGTATAAAACACGAACACCAGGGATAAAGCTATATATTTTCTGCACCGTACCGCTAAAACTAATATCATGGTAAAGGGTCTTTTTGATCGTTATCCTTTTAAATTGGATGTTGATTAATTTGCTGTACCAGTAAACTTTACAGACCAGGTTTCCCGTCGGCTGTTGGTAAATTGAAACAGGTATATCTTCTTCTCCGCATAGCTGGCTGTTTTCGACAACGGTATGTCGAGGAGGTTAATTCCGCGGTGCATGGCGATCGGTCCTTGCTGAACCACTGGATTACCGCGGTCATTGAGACTGGTGATCGTATAGCTGACCACCGTATCGGCCGGATCGTTCGCATAAGTAAACCGAAGGCTGCCGGTGGCGGATGCGACGGATGGGCCGAGTCCACGCTTAAGCGTCAGGTAGGGTACGAATTTGCTCTGCACCGTCGGTTTTGGGGGAACGACGACCTTGAAGGTCCAGATATCGCTCATGGCTGTGGGCTGGCCATTATTCATCGCCACGATCCGCCAGGCATAAAGCTGGTTGGTGTCCAGCGACCGGAAGGCAGAAGAATAATTCAAATAGGGCGTACGGACGAATCCACCACTATAGACCGGAATGTTTTGCTCGATCGCATCCGCCATACCCTGTCCCGGCAATACCGCCACCAGTATCATATCATAGCTGAGATCACTGAACATACTGGGCGGTGAAGGCGGCAGCCAGGTGAACTGCGGGAAGGCGGTGTAGATACTACCGCTATCGGCCGGCGAATTCAGTAAAGGCGGGCTCAACGGATCGATATCGACTATAATACAATTCTCAGCCAGGACGACACCTTTCTGCCCATAGATGAGACTGTAACAGGCCTGATAATTTCCCACCGGCAGCATGCCATTAGGATCGTGATCGGTAAGCGTAGCGGGACCATTATACGTGTAATTGATCGCTCCAAGATCCCTGGCCTGGATCTGCTTAACACCCTTGTCGAGCAGGAACGGCATTGTAGTAGCCGTCAACACCGGCTGATTGGTCTTCTGGTCCAGCAGCACAAGGCTGATTTCCACCATTTGACTCCTGCCGCTGGCATTCACCAGCAACATATTCCACAGTTGATTCTTCACCAGTACACCGACAGTCGGCACCTGGAGTGTCATGGTAATCTGGGCCCTCGACAGGAGTGTTGCCAGGATCAAGATACAGAGCAAGACATTTTTCTTATACATAAGGATTCAATTCAAAATGTTTTAAAATAGGTGAGCCTGCCGGTGTTATCCGGCACGAGCACGTTGTTCATGCCGGGGATGTATCCCTTATTGGCTGAAAACTGTATCTGGCCCAGTCGATTGAGACGAAGCGTTGCATCCGCGGAATAGCCCAGCTGAGTGATATTGTACACTGTCTGATAATTATAGCTCATCCCGGCGCCGACGGTCAGCCATTTATTGACCGGATGTTGCACCTTTCCTTCCAGTGTGTACAAATCGTAACTCTGGTTCGTAGACCCTGTAGCATTCAGCTGCAGGGTGAATTTGTTCAGGAATACAGATTGGCTGACGAGCAGGTTTCGGGTATTGAAATAGGTAAATCCCGAATCAGCCGCCTTATTATAGAATTGAGTGTATACAACAGTGGTATTCATCAGCAGGTGATGGAAAGAATAGGACTGCGTCAGATTACCGACCAGGGTATAGAAGAGATTTTCGACATATTGTCCGTTACCCAGCTTCGTAATCTGGCTGCTGGGGAAATAGCCCAATGAAATGGTTGGCCAGTTCTTTTTGCGCAGCGTAGCCTGAATGCTTTCGAAAATGGTCTTACTACTGTATTCCTCGCCGATCAGTGGATTACTGAAGTCATTGGTATTGGCGCCTAGTTGGATATCCAGCTGTTTTTTAAAAAACAGTTGATCTACGTTCACGCTCCAGGCGCTCTGCGACGAGCCGTCGGTAAAAACACTGAAAGACTGGTAATTTTCGGCGAGGCTTTTATAAGATCCCCGGATCTTGGTATTGGTAGCCGGGAAGGAGGCATTGGCGCTTACCGACCAGGCTTCATTGCTGTGATCACTCATCCGGAAGAGGTCGGAAGTGGGATTGCCGCCTTTGGCTGATGAGTCTCCGGTATTATACGGTGAAGAAGACTTAGCGATCTCTCCCGTCAAAAGGATATTTTTTGTCAGGTGATAATTACCTTGCAGCGTGAGCCCCTCCAGGAAAGAAGAAGGGACCTGCGTAGTAACGGTGTCAGATGTAGATGCACTATACAGCTGGCGCCGTCCCGTAAAATAGGTCAGGATAACACTATTGCCCCCCTTCAAACCCTCGCCTATCCGGAAGACGCTCATATATTGCCGCGGTTCATCCGGCTCCTGGACGATAAAGTCACGAAAACGATAATCTACCGTTCCGGCAGCAACAGCATAGTATAGTCCGGGATTATATTCCGCCTGTACACCGTTGATCGAAATATTTTTGGCCGACAGCTCCGAGTAGTTGACGACTGATCGACCGATATTAAAGGATTTGACGGCCATGAGCGTCTTGTATCCTTTGGGCAGCGAGGAATCGCTCATTCCCATGGCTTGCAATTTGGACTGGGCAGCGGAGGGGTTATCGAGTTTTTGAATAGCAGCAAGATTCTGGTTAACCTGGGTTTGTGACACCTGGCGCGTGCTTTGAAGAAGCTGTTCGAGCCGGGCAATTTCCTTGCTGATGGAATCTGCCTCTCTTTTTTTATACGCATAGACGGAATCCAGCTGAGCTTCATCCGCCTTACCCTTTGCCAGTGCAGACGTTGAGTCCGTTGACGCAGAGTCTTTGGGATGCAGCTTCTTTTGCAATTCCTGTTCCCTGGCCTCTACCAGATGCTGGATCAAGGCCGGGTTTTTACCCCACTGATTGAGGCCACGCAGTTTGGCCAGGTCATTATTCAATACCTGCTGCAAGCTGTCGAGTACTTTCTGAGAAGGTAGGGATTGCAAGTATTCGTTGCGGATCTCATTACGAACCTGCTGATTGAATCCGGAATTATTATAAGAGAGATTAAAGTCGGAATAATTTCGGAACAAAGAGGAATTGCTGAAATGGTTGGTCAGGAAAATGCGGAAAGGGTACTGCCCTTTGATTAGCACATCCAACCAGGTCTGGATGGTATGCTGGTAAATATTGTGTTCGTTATATGGCGTATCAATAAGAGAATAATAATTCAGGTTATATAGCACATTGCCATGTATCACCAGGAAAGGGGTATGGGGCGGTTCAGGCGCTTTCGGTCGCGAAGGGGGCGGAGTGTTTACCGGATGGATGTCCGAAGAGTCAGGTGCTAGCGCTACGAAAGTCACTGCCTTGCAGGACGAGCGGTCCAGGGAAGGCATATACTTTAGCGGATCGGGCTGGACGGCACTATCTACCCGGGCAAGATGAGTAGTCGATCTGGCCACGGGCAGACTATCCCTCTTGCCTGGCTTTTTTGTCTGCCCGGGTTGAACGTAATGATTGCTTGCCGTCAAAGCCGAATCTTTTTGAGCTTTCAACTTTCGTTCATTGGAGGAAAGGGTGCTGTTGGCAGATGACAAAACGGATCCTGTCGCCGGCACCGGGACAGCCGGTGGGCTGACGGGAGGCTGGATCTGACCTCTGGATGCAATCCAGCCAGTAAAGCACAGGAATAATATGATAAATAAGCGGCGCAAGGCTGATGATTTATTTGGTGCTCTTTTCCGTTAATTGATTGAACTTTTCTTCGAGCTGTCTGAGTCTTTCCTCCTGGCTTTGAATAGTCGATTGCAGGGTTTCGATGACAGCCTGTTGCTTTTCTATTTCGGTATGTTGTGCTGCCGATTTCTTCTCTGCGATCTGCCATTTTTTATAGAGTGCCTGCACGCCGATCAGCGCAATGCCGGATGGGTCGATCGTCGAAATGGTCTTATCATTCTCTCCCACCTGGAAGATCCGGTAAAAGTCCTGGGCGACGGGGCCGATATGCTGCTCGGACTGTCCTTTGTAGTTCCACCTCGTGAGCGGAAGCCGGCTGATCTTTTTCAGGATGGTATTTCCGTCGAGCGGCTGAAAATTTTCCTTTTTATTTCTGTCGGAAGCGTTGGTCCAGGTTCCACCGGTGGAGAGATACGCTCCGTTACCATTGGTGGAATTCGAGCCTACCACCAGCGCGGCGCCAGAGACGGGGGAGGCCCCGGTATTGAAGAACCAATTGGTTGTTGCCGAATCACCAAAGACCATGGTATTGGAAGCGCGTACAATCGCCCGATGTCCGATAGCAGTGGCGTTGGAAATGCTTAGCGCCTGGAGATCCGACGAGTCGCCAATGAGGGTGATCATACTGGCGCCCTCGCATATTGGCCATGCATCGCTCTGAGCCGTATAATTACCGATGAAAATATTGTCACTTCCCCCGTTAAAAATACCTGAGCTTTGGCCTAACATAATGTTATTGTCGCCAGAACTAACAAACCCGGATCGATAGCCCTCGTAAATATTATAATTCCCGTTTGCTTCTCCGCCGGAATAGGACCCAAAATAGGTATTGTAATTGCCATTAGCAGAATATCCGCTGCTTATTCCAAGAAAAGCGTTTGTGTTCCCGGAACATAATGCTCCGGACGAATATCCGATAAAGGTGTTAGTTCCACCTTCTGCAGTCGTACCGGCCGAGGCACCGATAAAAGTATCCTCGATACCGCTGTCATCTATACCTGCTGAGTAACCGACAAAAGTAGTGCCTGACCCTACGCTGTTCATTCCAGCTTTTCCTCCCATAAAAGTGAACCCGTAGCCACCCGTTACATTGTAGCCGCTCGAATCCCCGACGCAGATGTTATATGTCTGACCCACATTCGTGCCGAAGGATAAGATAGGCTGATCATCGATCTTGTACGCCGCGACAGGTTGATCTACAATATCGTTGACATTCACATTCCCAGAAATGTCAATCGCTTCTACCGGGGCCGTAATGCCTATACCCAATCGACCGGTGTTGGTAAGTCGCATTCTGGGCGTGTTATTCGTATAAAAGTCCAGATGGTTGTAGTCGAGCGTTCCCAATATACCTGTGGTCGAGAACGAATTCCCGCCCTGTACCCAGGCATTGGAAGCCAGCTTCACCGTATCCGCACCGATCAGCCAGGCGCTGTCACCTAACTTCTGTGCTCCCCGCTGGAAGATAGTTCGTCCATTGCCTGTGTTAAACAGGAAGCCGGGCACGTTCTGGGTATGGTTTTCAATAATCAATTCCGCAGAATCACAGTTGGTGATCTTTACGCTGTCGGCTTTGATCGTATATACATACTGTGCGTATGTGCGGTGATGCAGACAAAGGATTCCCAAAAGCAGTAAGCTGGTCTTTGATAAAAAATTCATGGCTTTTTATTTTCAGTTGGAGAGGCAATTAATTGCCGGAGTGCAGTCATTTGCTCTTTGATTAATTCTATTTCATGATTCTGTTCGGTCGTATTGAGTCTGAGTCTTTCTTCCTGGCTTTGAATAGTCGATTGCAGATTTTCGATAACGGCCTGTTGTTTTTCTATTTCGATATGTTGTGCTGCGGACTTCTTTTCCGCAATCTTCCATCTTTTGTAGAGTTCCTGGACGCCGATCAATGCAATGCCGGAAGGGTCGATGGTTGAAATGGTCTTGTCGTTCTCGCCCACTTGAAAAATCCGGTAAAAGTCTTGGGCGACGGGGCCGATATGCTGTTCGGACTGGCCCTTGTAATTCCATCTGGTCAGCGGAAGGCGGCTGATCTTTTTCAAAATTTCATTCCCGTCAAGTCGTTGAAAATTTTCCTTTTTGTTCCTGTCGGAAGCATTGGTCCAGGTTCCACCGGTGGAGAGATAGGCTCCGTTGCCGTTGGTGTAATTCGATCCCACTATGAAGGCAGCGCCCGTGACAGGTGTTGCGCCCGAATTGAAGTACCAATTATTGGTAGCCGAATCGCCGAAGACCATCGTATTGGATCCCCGGACGATGGCCCTATGGCCGATAGCCGTGGAGTTGACGATTCCATTGGGTGATGCGTCAGAAGAGTCGCCGATAAGAGTGATCTGATTGTACGAGCCGCCATATATGGAGGTCGTCGAATCCGTGTGACCGGCATAAGTACCGACAAATACATTATCATTGCCACCATTGGAAAAACCTGCATTCTGACCTATCAAAACATTATTACTACCGCCGCTATACATTCCGCTTTGAAATCCAATCTGCACATTGGAATTTCCTGGGGTAAAAGCCCCTGAACTACATCCGAGATATGTATTGTAATTTCCTGTCGGGGAATATCCGGCCTGATAGCCTAGCGTTGAATTGTATGAGCCAGAGAAAAATGCACCAGCAGTATATCCGACAAACGTATTCACGCCACCGTCGTTACTTATACCTGACTGCCCTCCTACAAAAACATTCGCTGACCCACTACTATTGGTACCTGATTCCCATCCAACGGAAGTATTGCTCTGACCTTCTGCGTTCTTTCCGGCCATATACCCAATATATACCTGGCCAGCGCCCCCCGAGAAATCATATCCGGCGGAATCACCTACCATGATATTGTAAAAACCACCGTAGACGGGGAAAGTGCCGAAGGAAAGTACAGGTAGATCGTCGATCTTATAAGTCGCGAGATTATCCGTCCCATCATTCAAATTCATGTTTCCGGCAATATCCACCGCCTCAACGGGTGAAGTAATCCCGATGCCCAATCGACCCGTATTCGTCAACCGCATTTTGGGCGAATTATTGGTATAAAAGTCAAGATGATTGTAGTCGAGCGTGCCCAGGATACCTGTCGTTCCGAAAGCATTGCCTCCCTGTACCCAGCCGTTGGATGTCGTACGCAGCGTGTCGGCACCGATGAGATAAATGCCATTACTCAGCTGCTGCGCTCCACGCTGAAAGATGGTACGTCCTTTGCCCGTGTTAAACAGGAAGCCCGGCACATTCTGGGTGTGATTTTCGATGATCAGCTCCGCAGAATCACAGTTGGTGATCTTTACGCTGTCGGCTTTGATCGTATACACATATTGGGCGAAAACAGAATGGGACAGACATGTCAAGGCAACAAGGCATAATACACTACGCATAAATTGTACAGTTGTTGTAAGAAAAAAAGGGGGAATAATCTCTGGAGGAAATCAATCTCCAGGATCCTTCTTCAGAAGGAAGGCTATAGCGAAGAGCCAGCAGTCACAAACAGACAAGCGATAAGCGATCGTCGCGGAATGGCAGACGATGGACGGTTCGGGCAAGCGGGAGCCTGTCCGGGCTAAGGATAAAGTGAGCTTCATAAGTTAAGTTTCTTTTTCGGTTATGGGTAATATTTAGTGACGGGCAGGACTAGATGAAGCCAAGCTAGAAAAAAAAATCATTCCTGCATAGTGACGAAATTGTTAGCGACAGAAAAAAAATCCAGAATAGGGAAAAATCCAGAGAATGGAAAATTTAACGAGCGTGTCGTTTTTGCCTGTAACCGTGCGCTTTAGGGAAACGTACGTGCAAAGAGGGTGGTAAATCTACGACGACATATTAGAAATATAACTATGCCAAAATTGAGTATTTTTACGCGTCGTTTATGTGGTTTTCCGAAGGTCAACTATAACAAAAACTACAAATCAATCAACGAACTCAGCGGATAGCGTAAATTCCGGTAATAGCTCATATCCACTGACACCTTTCCGACAGAGATGGGGC
>JAMFSL010000301.1 GCA_026225275.1 Puia dinghuensis | reverse complement strand
GGGTCGGGGAATTTGTGGTGTTAAACGGGGAGGTTGGAGAGGACTTCATGTATGAATGCATTGACTATAGTGGGATGGGTCATCACCAGCATATGACCTGCTCCGGGAACGGAATTGGTCGGATGGGTAAGGCGGATGGGCAATGTCCGATCTTTCATTCCATGAATATGAAATAGAGGTTGTGAGAATTGGCGACTGTCCCATTGCAGAACGGCGGTCATCGACCATTTAAAAAATTCATTGTCGATTGCCTGGAACATGTCGGCCGCTAAGTGAGTTGGAGAGGACCTTCTGATGAATACCTTTGCAAGCCCGACTAACGTTTTTGATAAGGGAGGGGATAGCAGGATACTGGCTTTCAATTTAGCGGCTACCCGGTAACAGCGGGGCAGCTGAGCGGACAGGGGGATGCTGCTGATGAGAATGGTGCATAAAGGAGGGATTCTTTTAGCTATTTCGACTGCCATCATCCCGCCCATTGATAAACCCACAAGGATAAAGGGTTCTGATGTTTTTATCCCGATTGCCAGGCGTAAGGCATAGGTTGATAATTGTTCATTTATATAGGGCTGAATCCAGGGTATATGGATAGCATGGAATCCTTTGGGTAAAGTTATATAGGAGAATGCTCTGTGGTCCGCGCCCATGCCGGATATGAAATAGACGTTCAATAGTCTTTGTTATGAGGGTACAAGATAATTGATTTTTAGGACAGGTTTGAAGGATGATTATTTACTCGGTTCTCAGGTTTTTTATCGGATTGCCCAACGCTGCACGGATAGTTTGAAGGGCGATCGTCAAGAGCGCAATCACGAGTGCTGCGGCCCCGGCGGCTGCGAGTACCCATACGCTTAGGGAGGTGCGGTAGGAGAAGCGTTGAAGGTAATTATTCATAAAGAGCCAGGACAGCGGGGTGGCGATGACGACGGCCACCAGGATGAGCTGGACGAAGCTTCGGGTAAGCAGGGCGGTGATGCTGGCGACGCTGGCGCCGAGGACCTTTCGGATGCCTATCTCCTTGGTCCGGTTCTCGGCCATATAGGTGGAGAGCCCGAGGAGGCCCATGCAGGAGACGAAGATGGCAAGAAAAGCAAAGATATTGATGAGCGAGCCGATGTTTATGGCCTGCTTGAATTTTGCCGCATAGTCTTCATCCGCGAACCGTAGCTGGGTCAGGTAATTGGGATTGTATTTTTTGATAATTGACTCGGCCCGTTGTACGTTTTGCATGGCTGCGGGACCACCGTTCAATCGCATAGTGATATAGCCATTACCCTGTCCGCCAAAGATGATCGCTTGCTTGTCGCCCTCGCCAGGGTCGCCAATCAGGAAGTCTTTGACGAGACCGACGATCTTCCAGCGAAGGTCTTCATCCACAATGATCCGGCCGATGGGCTCCTTGAAACCCAGGACCTTTGCGCTGGCTTCATTGATCACGCAGGACAATGTGTCGCTTGGGTATCGGTCCAGATCGATATCCCTGCCCGCCAGCAGGGTCAGCCCGTTGGTATGGATAAAATTTCCGCCCTCCTGCACGAGCACAAAAGCCGGATTGGCTTTGGGGTCCATGCCCTCCCATTTGTAGCCGGACACTTCGCCCGTAATATCGGTGATGACGGTATTCTGTTTACAGACTGAGCTTGCGACCCCTGTATTGAGCAACTCATTTTTGACGGCCGGATAGTTTTTGAGCAGATCGGTGGTCATGGGTTGAGAAACCAGATTATCTTTTAAGAAGCCGGTCTCGCGATTGAGTCCGTAGTGGATCTGTTTTTGAAAGATGAACATGAAGTTGACGAGGAAAATCGAAAACACGAACTGCAGGACGACGAGGACCTTCCTCGGGGAAACCGAGGCAAGAAGGCTGCGAAAGAAGATGGAGAGTGGCGAAGCTGCTCCGCCGAAGTTTAGTATTTTGGAATTGTTCAGGCCACCTTTTAATACGCGCACCGGTTTGAAAGACGACAAATAAAAGGCCGGGTAACTGCCTGCCAGCAGACCGGTGAGCAGGATGAACCCAAGAGCCATGGCCCAGAATGCCGGCGAGGTCAGGGGCATCGTCAGCTTTGCATTGATCAGCTGGCTGAATGCCGGGATGGCCATTGCGGCTATGATAAACGCGGCGATGCCGGCCAGGGTGGCCATCAACATAGATTCCCCTATGAATTGCAGGATGAGCGATTGACGACCCGCGCCTATTACTTTGCGTACGCCCACTTCCTTTGCCCTTTTTTCGCTGCGGGCGGTGCTCAGATTCATAAAATTGATGCAGGCGATGAGGAGGATGATCCCCGCGAGGATGCCTAACATGCGCAGGTTATCGATGGCGCCCCCGGAAGGTTTGCCATTGGTAAATCTACCCCGGAAATAGGACTCGGTCATCGGATACAAAAACACTTGCTGGCCGGTGAGCAGGTTACTGCTGCGGGCGGCTATACCGGCAATCTTCGCATTTATCGCGTCGATATGTGTCCCGGGAGCTAATTCCACAAAGGTGTCGGAGTTCCCGTTTTCCCAGGTTCCCGCATTGCGTCCCCTGACCTGCAGGAATTTCCATGACAGCAGGTATTCGAATTTGAACCGTGTATTGTCGGGTAGGTCTTTTAGCACGCCGGTGACCTGGAAATTGTCGCCGGTTGGCGTGGTTAGTGACTGGCCCATCGGGTCCGCGCTGCCGAATATTTTTGTGGCGAGCTTTTGCGTGAGCACGATGCCGTCGGGGTCGTTCAGCGCCGTAGCGATGTTACCCTGAACCAGCGGGAAACTGAACATGTTCAGGAAGCCGGGGTCGGTGAAGTTGCCCTGTGCCGCTATTTTCTTGTCGGCATAGCGGAACAACTTGGCGGATGGCATTACGCGGGCTATATTCTTTATTTCGGGGACGGTTGATTGGAGAGTCGGCGCGAGGGGAGGCGCTGTTGCATTCCAGCAGGTTAGCTGGCCGTTGACCATTCCCCGGTTATATGCTTCATATAGATTGGCCTTCTTTTCATGGAACTCGTCCATGCTCAATCCGAATTGGATGTTCAGGAGCAGGAGGATGGCGCCGGCCATACCAAGGGCCAATCCGGTTATGTTGATGAGGGATTGGATCTTATTTTTTGTGATGTTGCGCCAGGCGACCTTCCAATAGTTTTTAAGCATAGTGAGTTATGATATGATCTCAAGCAATGCCATAAAAATGCCAAGTTGATAAATCTATGCAAATCAGTTGTCTAGAGCTGATTTCTGCCATTTGACTGCCCGGTTTCGTTACAATGTTATGTTCGTAACCGTGCAAAGGAAGGGGAGGACAGGTAGGCATTTAACTTCTCGATGTTTTGTTTCAGCCCTTCGTCTGCCTTGAAGGTTTTGACTACCTGGGTGAATTGTTCGACTGACTCAAAAAGCATGTGCCAGGTCAGATGGGTTTGCTCGCCTTGTGCTGTAAACGTAATGGTGGCGGTAAACTTAGGGGATACATGTTCAAAGACGATCTTTTTGTGGGGTATCACTTCTTTGAATATACTTTCGTTTTTATAATCCGTTCCGTCGGGGCCATGCATGGTCAGGTTCCACTGGCCGCCGGGTTTCAGATCCATGACGGTGATGGTATTGGTAAAGCCATTGGGTCCCCACCATTTGGCAATATGCTGAGGGTTGGTCCATGCTTCCCAAACGAGGTCAACAGGTGCATTGAGGATCCTGGTCAGGAGTAACTCGCGGTCTTTGGTGTTATTTTCCATGTTTTCTTTGTTTTTTAAGTTGATCTAAATATGTCTCCAGGTTATCGAGCTTATTTTCCCAATGCTGCCGATATTGGGCTACCCACACTGAGACTTCGCTCAATTGGTCGAGCCGGGCTTCGCAATATCTTTCCCTGCCTTGTTTGTTGATTTTTAACAGCTCGCACTCGATTAGTATTTTGATATGTAAGGATATTGCCTGGCGGCTCATGTCAAAGCTGCCGGCAATGGTATTCACGTTAAGCGGTTTGTCGGCTACCATGTTGATGATCTGGCGGCGGGTGGGGTCGGCGATGGCCTGGAATACGT
>JAMFSL010000300.1 GCA_026225275.1 Puia dinghuensis | reverse complement strand
TTACGCCGGCTGCATGTGAGTGGTAATGGCGATGCGGTTCCAGGAGTTAATGAGGACGATACACATGATGATCTGAGAGAGGTATTGCGGATCGAACAGGCGGGCGGCCTCCTGGTAGGTGGCGTCGGAGACATGATTGCCGATGAGGGTCACTTCTTCGGTGAGGGCGAGGATAGCACGTTCTTCCGGCGTGAAGTAGCTGGTATCGCGCCAGGCGTTGAGGGCATAGATGCGCTGCTCAGTCTCGCCTGCTGCGCGGGCATCGCGGGTGTGCATGTCGATACAGAAGGCGCAGCGGTTGATCTGGGAGGCGCGGATCTTGATAAGCTCCTGGTGGATGGGAGAAAGCCGGGATGTCTTGATATAGTTGGAAAAACTATAAAGTACTTTATAAGCGGCGGGTTCGGCCTGATCGATTTTGATTCTTGTGCTCATGATTGGATGTTTTATAGGTACAAAGTTCGGCCGGGCGGCGGGGTGAAAAAATAATCGAGATTAAGAAAATGGGATATTGGGCAGCCTATTTACGGCGGCGGATCTTACTGATGAATTCAGGGGTGAAGCCGAGGAAGGAGGCGATCATATATTGGGGGATGCGCTGGATAAAATCGGGGAAGTTGCGGGCGAATTGATGATAACGTTCTTCACCGGAAAGATTCTGGACAAAGTACCGGTGCTGCTGGGATGCGGCAAAGGCGCGTTGGGCGACCAACCGAAAATAGCGGTCGAGGCAGGGGATCTGGTCGAACAATATTGGAGTGGCGGTACGGTCGAGGACAGCAAGGCCGGTCGCCTCGACAGCCTGAAGATAAAAATGTGAGGGCTGCTGCCAGTCGAGGCTTTGCTGGTCAGTGATCCACCAGTTCTCGATACCGAACTGAATGATCTGTTCGACGCCGGTCTCGTGGAGGAAGTAGAGCCGGAGGCAGCCTTTGAGCACAAAATAATTCGCCTGGCAGACGTGCTGCTCTTTGAACAGGAATTCGCCTTTTTCCACTTGGCGGAACTGGATTGAATCGGCTAGCAGGCCGGCTTCACGATCGTCGAGGCGAACGTATTTTCGGATATGAGCGATAAGCGGAGTAAAGTTACCGGTAGTCACGATAAAGCTATAAGGGATAAAATTAAAGGTATTTTCCGACCAATGGTATCCGGCGCACCAATACGATGATGACCCAGCTCAGCGCGAGGGACCCGGTAAAGGTCAAGGCGAATTTCGCTAAGGCGGAGAGCGGGACTGGGATGAGCAAGTACTGCAACCAGAGAACGAAGATATAGTGGATGAGGTATATCCCATAGGCGTTTGCGGAAAGGGAATCCCAAGCCGGCCGTGCCGAATGGCAGAGGCGGCGAAAGAGGGTAATGAAGGCTATGCAGCTGGCGGTACACGACAGGGTCCATATGGGGCGGTAGAGAAGGCGGGCCTGGATTTCATTGATCTTATTTTGATCGGCGAGTGCCTCTATGGGGCCGCCGGCCCATTTTAATCCGGTATAAGCCAGCAGGCAAAGGATCGCCCAAAGCGGTGCTTTTTTCATGAAGGCCGATCCTTCGGCGAGGAGTCCGGTATCAGTTCCCAGAGCGCCGATCAGCATTCCCAGGATAAAATAACCGAAATACAGGAGGATGCGGCTCAACTGAAAGGCGAAGGGTCCGATACCGAACCAGGCGGAGCCGCCAAAGATCAGTACCAGCGGCATAAAGAGGCAAAAGGTAAGAAAGTACCAAAGCAACAGTACCCGGAAAGGTTTGCCGGCGATGCCGGCCAGACCTGATGCCCATCGTTGGAGGGTGAGGCGCCACTTACGATAGCCCGCGGCGACGATCACGTTGAAGAAGAACAGCACAGCGATAAACCAGGGCGGCCCGGGCGGCCAGTGCTCGACGGTGATGAAGTCGGTGAGGAAGGCGTGAAGATCGCAGTTGCCATGCGCAAGACGCCAGGAGGCCAGGTAGCCCAGGGGCATCAGAAAGGTGACGGCGATGGCGAATGGGATGAAGAGCCGATAAAACCGGTCGCGGACGAAGGTGCGTCGTCCTTTCCGGGCCAGGGCAGGCAAAACGAAGATGCCGCTGATCAGGAACATCAGAGACATGAAAAAGATATCGTTGAAATCCTCGAAAATGTCGAGGGCTTTCGAGCGGACGGTATCGACGATGGGATGGGTGGAGGCATTGTAGGCTTGCGGGTTGAAGCTGGCGAAGGTCGTGTATGCGAGAGAGGAATGGTGCGCCACTACCAATACTGTGATGAAAGCGCGCAGATAGTCCAGCCAGATGGCCCGATCCTGTCTTTTGCCCATGGGTGAATATAATAATTAAAGAGGTTAAACGGGGGACAGCAAAAAATGTTACAGAGTGGGCGGGTCATGTGGGTTTGGCGACAAGGTCGGGGTTGCGCCAGCGGATGAAGCGCCAGACGACAAAGGCGGAGAGGAGCATACCGAGGGAGAGAAGAATGGGGCCGAGTTTTTTCGAGGACCAGAAGGCGCCGGCGAGGGCAGCGGTATAGATGGCCACTGGTAGCAGGTACAGCAGGATGAGGCCTGTCCGGCCGAGGGGAATGCGGAAGGGGCGGCGTGCTGCGGGTTCCTTGCTGCGAAGTGTCAACAGCGCGATGAACTCCAGCGATAATCCTGCGCCATAGAGGATGATGTCCATGACGACCAGATCAGAAAAGGTGAAGAGGATGAGGATGCTTACGACCACGGAAGAAGCGAGGATGGAGATATAAGGGGTCTTGAACCGCGGATGAAGAGCGCAGAGGAAGGGCGGCAGCAGCTGATCATCGGCCATCACCTGGGGAACGCGGGACACCGAGAGCAGGACGGCGGAATAGAGACCGATGGCACTGGCCATCCCACCGGCAGCCACCAGAATTCCCAGCCAGCGGCCGCCGACGAGGGCGCCGAGGACGGGAAAGCCGCCTTTGTCGATATCTATGGCGTCTGCGTTGATACCGGAGCGGGTCACGGCGAAGGCGGCCAGCAAATAGATGCCGATGGTGATCGAAAAGGCTATACAGACGGAGATAAAATAGGATCGGATGGGCCGGTTGACCTCTCCGGCATAGGTCGTCGCGTTATCCCAGCCGAGAAAATTCCACATGACGGTATAGAGGCCGAGGCCCAACGAGGAGAAGCCGGTGTCTTTCAATGAAGGCGCATGTATCGGCGCGCCGGGATGCACGAAAGCCAGACCGAAGAGGAAGAAGAAGGGGATCAGGATGAAGATGCTCAGAACAGCGGAGACGCGGCCTACAGGGAGGATGCCGAAGATATTCAACAGGGCCGAAGACCAGATGATGGCCAGGCATACCAATACCTTATGCTGGGCGATCTCGGGTATAAAGAAAGACGCATAGGTCACGAAGATCACGGGATAGATGGCCAGGTCGCAAAAGGTATAAAGCCAGGTCCACCAGCCTTCGAAAAAGGCCCAGCGGATACCGAGGGCGCGTTTGACCCATTGATAATAGCCGCCGGTGATGGGCATGAAGCTATTGAGCTCGAGCACGGTCAGGATGGTCGGCACGTCCCATAACAACGGCGTGATGAGCAGCAGGAGCAGGGCGCCCTGGTTGCCGACATAACCAAAGAGAGATTCGAGGCCATAGGGGCCGCCGGAAACGGTAAGAAAGATAACGGCCGCCAGATGGGCGGTGCGGAGCTTACCGGGTGATCGTTTGCGGGAGGGCATGGATAAAAATAAGGCAAAAAGGGGATATTCGGGACGTGCATAGTGGGAACAGGCCTGAGGAAGATTATCCTCATGGTGGGGCAAAGTAATAACAATAGCCGGTCGGTCAGGAGGAATTAAATCCGGCACGCAGTAGGCAGAGGATATATATGCCTATGCTCAAAAAATACCCCTTCTATATCCGGGCCACGATCATCCTTTTTGGTCTTATACTGTGTAGTTATGCGCTGGCTAATCTTCGGGATATCCTGGTTCCGTTTTCCTTTGCATTGTTCCTGGCTATCCTGTTGAACCCATTGGTGGACCGTCTGCTCGCATGGAAGGTGCCCAGAGTTCCGGCTATTGCGCTGGCGTTGTTGGCAGCGATCATCACTATAGCCGCAGTGTGGTATTTTCTGGCGATGCAGATGATGCATTTTACGTCGCAACTACCGGCATTGGAGCGAAAGGCTACTGACCTGGTGTCGAAGCTGCAGCAGCGGCTGGCGCAAAAAATACCTATGGACAAGCAGAACCAATATATTGCCGAGGCCAAAGCCGGCATCAAGCCACTCATCGCGCAGACACTGGGCACGGTGGCGGGGTCACTGTCGACTGCCTTTCTGCTGCCGATATATACCTTTTTACTATTGTATTACAAGACCCTGATCCTGAACTTTCTCTATGAAATTTTTGCCGAAGAGAACGCGGCGGAGGTGAGGACGGTGTTACAACGGGTACGGGGGTCGATCCAAAGTTACATGTATGGATTGCTGCTCGAGGGGTTGATCGTGGCGACGATGAACACCATCGCCCTATTCATACTTGGTGTGCCCTATGCGATCCTGCTGGGGATCATGGGGGCCATTCTGAATGTATTGCCTTTTTTCGGGGGGATACTGGCGGCCTTGCTGCCGATGGTGGTGGCGACGATCACGAAGGATGGATTCCATACACAGGTCTGGATCGCGATCAGCTATATCGTCATTCAGTTTATAGACAATCATTTTTTGATCCCATATATTGTCAGTTCGAAGGTCAAGATCAATGCGTTGATCTCTATCGTGGCGGTGTTACTGGGCGCGGCGGTCTGGGGTTTAAGCGGGATGTTCCTGGCGATCCCCTTTATAGGTATATTGAAGATCATTTTTGACAGGATACCAGAGATGCAGCCGTGGGGGCGGTTGCTGGGAGATCAGTTGCCTACCAGGAGTAAGGTGAGGGGGAGGGCTTCGGTGCGGTTAGTGAAGTAGCGTGGGAGAGGACGCGCGAGCGTTCGATAAACCCGAGCGTAGCGAAGGGTTCGATCGAGTCCTGAACGAGGGACGAAGTTCGGGCGAAGTTCTAAGGGTCAGCGTTGTGGTCGGGCAGGGCAGGAATATCAGACGATCAGGTGGGGGATGAAGCGACTGAGGTTGTCCGTTACGAGGTTACCCGCTTCCCGGATGCCCATACCGGCGGGTTCCTGGCCGATGATCCAGCTGCCGAGAACAGGATAGTTACCGTCGAAAGAAGGGAGGGTGAACAATTGTTGGTAGATATGCCCTTCGCCGCCATAGTCGCCGTCGGTTTGCTGGAGGACAGTATTTCCCCGGATCAGTTCGATGTTGGCGCCTTCGCGGGAAAGGATGGGCTTTTTGACGTAATCGGTGAGGTGGCCAGGTTCAAAATAAGCGGGCAGCAGGTAAGGGCAATCGGGATAGAGTTCCCAAAGGATAGGCAGGATGGCCTTATTGGAGAGGATCATCTTCCAGGCGGGTTCAATCCATAGCGCCTTGCTCCTGTCTGCAAGTATATTGGCGCCGAACTCCTCGATGACCATCCATTCCCAGGGGTAGAGCTTGAAGATATTCCGGATGGGCTGATTCTGCATATCGACGAATACCTGATCATCGGAATCCCAACCGATATCCTCGACAAAGAGCAGCCGCGTATCAAGTCCGGCCTGGATAGCGCAATCCCGAATGTACTCTGTATTGGTCAGGTCTTCCAGCGATTGTTTGACGCAGGCAAAGTGAAGATTACCCGGATAAAGATAGGGCCTGGCATACTTCCAATAAGCGATGAGCTTTTCATGGATGCTATTGAACTGGTCCTTTGCCTTATCGAAGTCCTGGAGCCAGAACCATTGTACGATACCTGCCTCATAAAGACTGGTGGGAGTGTCGGCGTTGAATTCCAGGAGCTTGAGCTGGCCGTCTTTATAACAAAGGTCGAAGCGGCCGTAGATAGACGGGTGGTCTTCCATCCATGTCCTTTGGATATAAGGAATGAAAGTTTCCGGAATAGCGAATAAATGGTACAGGTCATGATCGATGACATGCTGTACCGCGCCGAGGCAAAGGTCCCAGAGCTCTGCGGATGCTTTTTCGATCAGCAGGATTTCGTCCATGCTGAAGGCGTAGTACGCAGACTCGTCCCAATAAGGAACATTGGTGGTATGAAAGCCGAAGCCCAGTTGCTCAACTGCTTTTTGCCAGTTGTTGCGGGGCGGGATGGTGATTCTTTTCATACATAAACATTTTTAAGAGCCGACGGACCAGGCTCCTTCGCCAAAGCCGCCGCGAATGATACTACTCTTGAATCCATTGCTGCCGATATTTACTTCTTCGCCGAAGGCGTCGGAATAATAGCCGGCCCGATGATAGATGCCATTATAATAATTGCCGTAGGGTCGGAAAGCATAATACCACAATCCGACTCCGGGATGATGATGGTATATGCGGGTATACTGAGCGGTACTGTCGCTGCGTACATACACCGGATTACCCCCCTGCCATTCTTTGGCGGGACGATGGCAGGATGCCAGCGCAGCAGTGATGAGGACAAGCTCTATGTGTTTGGACTTTTTCATGGTGAAGGTTTTGCCGGTAGGGCTACTTCATGGTGATGAAGATCTGGTAATCTTTGGGGACTTTTACGGTTTGGGTGTCTCCATCCGAATTTTCTGCCTTCGTCGTCAGCAGCCCCAGGGCGGGTACGGTATCGCGGTGCACAATGCTCTTATATTCTTTGAAGTTGACCCATACCCTATGGGTTGTGAGGATGACGTCATGGGTGCTGTCGGCATGTTCGACGGAGACGGAGGTTTCGATAGAGCCGGCTCTGTCGACGGTATCGGTCTCATCTTCTTTACTGTCGTTGCAGGAGGCCAGGGCAAGGAGGCAGGCTAGAAGCCATACTTTCGGTGTCATATAAATTAGTTAATGCTCTATAAAGATAGTCGTCCTATCGGGAAAGCAAAATCGAATCGGGGTCGTATGGAAAGCGGTGTGGAAGAATGGAAGAGGAGGCGTGATGAACGGAAACCGCCATTCATTACTGAATGGCGGTCGGTTTGTATAAGTTGAAGAATGTTAGTTAATCTGAGCTACGCGATTCCCGGTCGCCGTTTCTGTATTGATGTCGATATCCTTACTGATCGTCTCTTTTCCACAGGTGATAACGACCTGGTAGTTACCGTCTTCAAGCTGGTCGAGATTGAAGAGATTCTCGTATTGGCCCTTGACTCCATTTTCAGTATAGAGAACATCTCCACCTTTGCAAATCATGATCACTGCAGGTCTGGTGAAAGGGTTAAAAACAGCGACACGGAATTTCAGGTTGCCGACGATGTGCTGACGGACGTTAATCTGCATGTGAGCGGCAGTGGCCGAAATGGGCGTTGGGCTATTTGGTTCAGTTGAACGATCGTTGGTTGGCTGATTGAAAGGCTGAGCGGAAGCGGACATCGAAATGATAACGAAAGCAATGACCGATGCGGTCTTGAAGGTTTTTGCAAGCATACGGAGGTTTTTCAATAGTTTTTTAAATAGGGTACAAACATTTGTACTTTAACGAGACAAAGGTCTATAAACTTTATGGCACTGTCAATAGGGCGGCAATAAATACCCAGTAACCATGCCTGTTGGACGTTGATAATCAATGCTATATTTTTTTCGAAGCTCAGAAATTGATCGGTCGAGGGGTTAGGGGTCAAGGCGCGATCGAATGGGCACGCGAAAGGGATCAGAGGTAAGGTCGATGCCGCAGGAAAGGGCAGCTCTTAGTTGAGCTGCACCTGGCGGTCGGTCTTGACGGAGGTAGATATGATGATTTCCTTGCGGATCTTTTCCTTGCCGCTGCTAACAACCAGTTCATAGTTGCCGTCCTCGAGATCAGAGAAGTTAAAAAGGTTCTGATAGCTGCCCTTTATATGATCGATCGTATAAAGCGTAACATCATTGTCTACTTTACTAATCGTTATGGTCGCACCTTTTTTAAAAGGATTGATGACTACGACACGGAATTTCAAACTGTCGTCGAGGAATTGTCTGACACTGAGCTGTAAATGAGCTTCGACATTCGAATCAGGGGCTATGCTGTCGATATTTCCTACCCGGATGGGGTGATGATACGCCTGAGCGGAAGCAGAAAAAGAGACGAAAGCTGCGGAAAAAGAGACGACGGCGATAGCGATGGCCAGTGTGGCTTTGATAGTCTTGCTAAACATATACTAAGGTTTTTTAGTTTTCGTAAAGGGTAAAAGCGCTTCTACCTGCTGACGCCGCAAAGATAGTTGGGGTATATTACGCGAGCATTATGCAATGATTAAGAGGACGTTAAATAGCGAAAGTTAATTTTATACATGCAATTTTATCAAATGTTGCGCATTGGGGGGCTCCAACGTCAGATGAGTGACGATGCGGGGTCTGGGGGGCGTATATTATAATTGTCTATGCGAGACCGCGTTTGCGGGGTTGAGTGGTTATGCGAGACCGATCTCGTAATGCAATTCGGGGATTTCGATGTTGGTAAATCCTTTCTTCAGCAGGCGTGCTTTGAAACCTTCCTGCACTTCATATTCACCATGGACGATGAAGAGGGTTTTTATTTTTGAAGGATCCTGGCAGGCGAGGAACTGGCTGAGATCATTGAAGTCGCCGTGAGCGCTCATGCTGCGGATGCTGCCGATCTCTGCATGTACTTCGTGCAGGACGCCGAAGATATGGACCTCTTTAGCGCCGGCCATCAGGCGGCCGCCGAGCGAGCGGGGTTCGCAATAGCCGACGAGGAGAATGGTGTTGCGGGTGTTCTCGATATTATTGCTGATATGGTGTTTGACGCGGCCGGCGTCTGCCATGCCGCTGGCGGAGATGATTACGCAGGGTTCGTTGCGGTAGTTGAGTAATTTGGATTCCTCTACGCTGCGGATATATTTCAGTCCTTTGAAAGAGAATGGATCGTTGTCGGTCTCGAGGATCTTTTGAATGGTCTTGTTGAAATATTGCGGATAGCTCTTGACGATCTCGGTAGCGGCCACGCTGAGGGGGCTATCTACGAAGTAATCCAATGGCGGCAGGCGGTGCTGTTCTTCGAGTTCATTGAGGGCAAAAAGAAGTTCCTGGGTGCGGCCGACGCTGAAGGCGGGAATGATGAGCTTGCCTTTCTTTTCGAGGCAGGTCTTCACGATCCAGTTCAGCAGGGCGTCGGGTGTCGTATCCGCGGGATCGTGGAAGCTGTTACCGTAGGTGGATTCGATGAGTACGTAATCGGCCTGAGGGAATACTTCGGGAGAGCGGAGGATGACATCGCCATAGCGGCCTACGTCGCCGCTGAAGGTGAGATGGGTCTCTTTTCCATCTTCCTTTATCTTCAGGTGTACGGCGGCGCTGCCGATGATATGTCCTGCATCGGTGTACATGACCTGTACGTCTTCGTCGATGGCATGCCAGGCGTCGTATTCGACGGTGATGAAGTGATCTATGGCATGTTTGGCGTCATCATCGGTATAGAGCGGCTGCAGATCTGGAAGGCCTTCGGCCCGTCTCTTTTTGTTGTTGTATTTCACATCATCTTCCTGGATGCCGGCGGAGTCTTCCAGTAATACGGCCGTCAATTCCTTCGTGGCCGGGGTGCAGAATATTTTTCCATTGAACCCGTCTTTGACCAGCTTGGGGATCAGCCCGCAGTGATCGATATGTGCGTGTGAGAGGATGAGATGGGTGACTTCGGCGGGCGTGAATCCCCAGTTGCGGTTGAGGGTATCCGTCTGCGTGCCCATGCCCTGGAACATACCGCAGTCGAGTAAATATTTTTTTCCATTGGCGAGTGTCAGTAAGTGCTTGGAGCCGGTGACGACACGGGCTGCACC
>JAMFSL010000299.1 GCA_026225275.1 Puia dinghuensis | reverse complement strand
TGGGATATCGTCGCAACGGCAGAAGAAGAAAAATCCCTCCCGGCCACGGACTCCTACGCTGCCGCAGACCTCGCAATCAGGAATGAACGACCACGCAACAACGGCATGCTCATAGCCGGTATCGGCATCGTGGGGCTATTGTCGATGCTCCGCCTGCGCATCCGGAGCCACGATAAAACCCGTCAATCCGCTTAGGTTTTGAGGGTTTAAAAATAAAGTTGCAACCTGTAACGTAATAGGTTACATTTGCATATGATTGCCAGCATACAACATAAGGGCCTTAAACTCCTATGGACGAAAAATGATGCATCCAGACTGCCGGCAGAGCAAGTCAAGAAGATCAGAAATATCCTTACATTGTTACATGGCGCAGAAAAAGTAGAAGATCTAAATTATCCCGGAGCAGGCCTGCATCCTTTGAAAGGAGACTTGAAAGGCTACTGGTCAGTGACGGTCACTGGCAATTACAGGATCATTTTTAGATTTGAAAATGGAAATGCTCATTTAGTAGATTATCTTGATTATCATTAAAATAGGAGAGCTTACTATGCTACAGCAAAAAATGCCGCCCGTCCACCCGGGAGAAATTTTGAAAGAAATGTACCTCGATCCGCTGGGGATCAGTATCACTGCATTGGCAGATAATCTGGGCGTTGCCCGCAAAACAGTATCCCAACTTATCAACGGCCATATGGGAGTAAGTGCGGAAATGGCCCTAAGATTGGCAAAAGCATTTAATACAACCCCTGAACTTTGGCTGAATATGCAGCGGAACTATGACCTATGGTACGCCGGCTCAAAGATAAAGACAACCCATATCCGATCCCTCCGGACCAAAGAAAGACGGGTATATAAAACCGCCTAGAGGCTTGTACAGTTCTTCTCGAACCAATTGGCGTGGCCAACACAAAGATGATCTTTTTACATACCGGCATGGGCCATGCTTCTGCCCAAGACTATCAAAAATGAAATATTGCCTGTATGTAGTACTTCTTTTCTCCATTAGACTAGCGGCACAGGAACCCGCACCTGCAATAAACACGACGGAGATCTCCGATGGCATACTGATTGATAGCCCGAACGTGCACCTCATATGGAGTTCGCCCTTACCCGATAGCTCCGCTTACCGCAATTTCAGGGTCAGGGTCAGGCACAAGGATCTGATCGTTGCGGAGTGGGATTCAGTGGTGCTATTTAACATCCCGATAGACAGTATCTTCCTTCATTATTTGTCACCCAATACGACCCAATGGCGGGGATTGCATAGTCTATTTCTATATTTTGATCCGAAGTATACTGATCAGTTAAAGGCGGCTTTCGATCGATATTTTGGTTGTCCGCCAAAATCCCACCGCAAGCGGGGCCGATTTGCTTACCGGTGGTATACGAAAGATTATAATTTTGGGGGACATATCAACATCTGGGATAGGCATACGCTGGACCACAGTCATCACAAGGGGGACCACGGTCATTGGAATGCATATATTGGTATCGCACACTATATGCAATAAGTCTTTTCATTCGAGGTCCGCAAAGGCCATCCGGCGATCCCCTACGAAAAGCCAAAAAAGGATAGCTGTTCATAAAAAAGACATCTTACGTACCGAAATTCGCGCCAGCACCCGGATCTAAATTTTGCGCGCCGCTTTAAAATACGCCTGCGCCTCCTCACTTCTGCCCATTAATTCAAAATATTTGCCCAAAGCGTTATTTAGAACAGGTGAACGGCTAAAATACACCTGCCCCTGAAGATCGGACAAAATGGAATAAGCCTTTTCAGCCTGCCCCGCATATAGAAGAGATGTGGCATAGTTTATCCGGGCAAAAGGACTCGGATAAATTTTTAACAACACCTCGTAATAAGTGCAGATAGCAGCCCAATCAGTATCGCCAAAGACGACAGCCGAACAATGCACACAGGCGATAGCAGCCTCCAAATGGTAAGGTGAAAAAACCGGCGCTTCCGAGTCGGCTAAATATTGCTGGGCCAGTTGGATCATCGGAGCATTCCAAAGACTTCTGTCCTGATATTCCAGTTCGACCGGGTTGCCGTCCCTATCCAACAAGGCAGGAAACCTGGCGATATGAAACAACAGTAACGCCTGTAAAGCTTTCGTTTCCGTATTGCACAACGCGCTGTCCAATAAATCCTTATTGAGAATAAGAGCCTCCTCGCAAAGCTCCCGCCCATGCTGGTAACCTTCGCTGAAAATAAGGTAGATCACCTTGTGCATGACAGAAAGCCTTTCCTTTATATCATGGCTATGGCCCAAAGCCAGGACCAGGGATGATTCCTTTATTTTCTGTTTCGCCCGATACAACATTTTCTCGATCGCGTCTGGACGTACCCCTAATTGCAGCGCTATGTTGTTGACCTTAAGATTGGCGACATATTTAAGGGCTAAAATGACCTGTACCTTTGGTGGCAGATGGGGGTGGCAACAAGCCGCCAGCATTTGTAACTGCGCATCCTTCAGATGATGCCTGGCAATCTCGCCCATGTGAACAGGCATCGTAACAGCCAGGGACAGCTCTTCGTTTTTCCCCTGCTTCTTCAACAGGTTGATAGCTTTGTTCTTACTGACAATATACAGCCAGCCGGCCCGGTTCCGGGGAATGCCTTGGCTTGGCCAAAGCGCTGCCCCATCCACAAAAGCATCTTGTACCACATCTTCCGCCGACTCTATGGACAAAGCAGGAAACCGGGACAAAAGCAAGGAGACCAACTGCCCGAAATGCTCCTTGTAAAGGGCCGTGATTTCTATGTTAATGTTGGTCATTATTCACCCCAAACGCCGTATATACAGGCCGGACCTCCCGTACCGCAAGCCCCCTTTGGACCAGCGGGCAGGTTTGGGCGATCGCCGCGGCCTGCTCGATGTTCTCGGCTCTGATCAGCTCATACCCCGAAATGCCTTCCCGGGACTCGATAAAAGGCCCATCCGAAAGGATTTGATCTTTGCTGACGTAACGGCCTGATAAATAGAGCGGTTCCCCCATGATATAATTCCCACTGGCAATCAATGAATCTACCCACTCCAGCATCATGGGTATATTGGAAAACCGTTCCTCATTGGTCAGTTTTCCCATTCTTTCCAGGTCCTCCCTGATAATCAGCATGAATTTTTCCATAACACCTGTTTCAGTTAATAAGACACCCGTAAGTTAAAAAACCGGACCCCTATCCCCAAAATATTCTCCATCTTTCCCGTAACCATTTGTCAATGAATTACCTTTGCGCTCTAAATGCGCGTGGCAATGACTTTCAGCGACTTGAACTTGAACACTCCCCTACTGGAAGCCCTGGATGACCTGGGTTACCAGACCCCTACCTCTATTCAGCAGAAAGTCTTCTCCGTCATCATGTCCGGCCGGGACGTCTGCGGAATAGCCCAGACAGGCACCGGCAAGACCTTCGCTTATCTATTGCCCTGCTTACGGCAACTGACCTATGCAAAGAATAGGGTGCCCCAAATGCTGATCATTGTCCCGACCCGCGAGTTAGTCGCACAGGTCGTTAATTCCGCCAAAGAATTAACCACCCACATGACCATCCGGACGATCGGCGTATATGGCGGGGTCAATATCAATACACAACGGTTGGAAGTTGAGCAGGGAATGGACATTCTGGTCGCCACCCCCGGCAGGTTGTATGACCTTGTCCTCCAGGGCTCTCTTCGCCTGAGTTCGATAAAGAAACTGGTAATAGACGAAGTAGACGAAATGCTCAATTTAGGTTTCCGCACCCAGCTAAGAAATATCCTCGACCTGCTGCCCGCCAAACGGCAGAATCTCATGTTTTCCGCGACGATCACCGAGGAAGTCGAAACCCTCATGAGTACCTACTTCAATAATCCCGTCATGATTGAAGCAGCGCCCACCGGCACCCCGGTTGAATCGATCGATCAGCAGGCCTATGAAGTCCCCAACTTCAACACCAAGACCAACCTGCTGGAATACCTCCTCACCCATGATCCTGCCATGACCAAAGTGCTCGTCTTCGTCTCGACCAAACAATTGGCCGATCAGCTCTATGAACAGCTGGCAGAGAAATTCCCGGGTAAAACCGGCGTGATCCACTCGAATAAAGACCAGAATAACCGGTTCAATACAGTAGCTAAATTCAAAACCGGAGAATACAATACCGTTATCGCCACCGACATCATCGCAAGAGGCCTCGACGTCGCCGAAGTCACGCATGTCATTAACTTCGACATGCCAGAAGTTCCGGAAAACTATATTCATCGCATCGGAAGGACCGGCAGAGCCGACCGGAAGGGAATAGCCATCAGTTTCGTCACGCCCAAAGACAGTGATCAGCGGACCGCAATAGAAACCCTGATGAAGATCCCCATCCCTACCGTCCCCTTACCCGGTACTGTGGAAATCTCCACCATCCTCACCGAAGACGAAAAGCCCACGCCTTATACAAAGGTCATCCCACTGAATATTCCCAAACCCGGATTTTCAGGCGGAGCCTTCCATGAAAAACTGGAAAAAAATAAGAAAGTGAATGTCGTCATCCGCCACGCCGACCGTATGCAAAAGAAGTATGGCAAACCCAAGACAAGAGGCGCAAAAAAGAAATGATCCCCCGCTAACATGATCATCCCCTCAAAGATGATCCTCCCGCAAACATGACCAGCCCTTCAAAAATGCCCCTTTCCTCAAAGATGACCTCTCCCCAAAAATACCGTCTCGCCAACACCCTCTTCTTCTTTGTCTCAGGCTTCGGCTACTCGTCCTGGGCATCCCGCATCCCTTCCATCAAACAACAATTGCACCTCAACGATGCCCAATTTGGTGCGATCTTATTCGCTTTACCAGTCGGCCTTATACTGACGATGCCATTTACCGGCCGGTTGCTCAATCATTACAGCAGTAAATATATCATGCTGGCAGGCGCGCTTCTCTTCAACCTCGTCTTACCCCTGCCGGGGATCGCCGCATACGGCTGGCAACTGGTCGTCATCCTGTTATTCTTCGGCTCCTTTCGCAACCTACTTAATCTTTCGATGAACGCGCAGGCGCTGGGTGTGCAGAAACTCTTCAGCAAATCCATCATGACCACCTTCCACGCCGTCTGGAGTCTGGCCGGATTTACCGGAGCCGCGATCGGCTACGCTATGGTAAGCTTTAATATAACGCCCGCTAAACATTTGTCGAGTGTAAGCCTGCTGCTCATGGCCCTGACAGCCTTTGCTTATCCCCGCACCCTGGAAGAAGAACCCTCCAAAGAACAAAAGAAGTTCTTTTCCATGCCCGACAAGACTTTATTGAAATTTGCACTGATCAGCTTTGCATCTATGGCGTGTGAGAATACAATGTATGATTGGAGCGGTATTTATTTCCAAAACCAGCTCCACTCCACCAAAGCCATGGCCACAGCCGCGTTTGTCGTCTTCATGACCGCCATGACAGCCGGACGTCTCGTGGGCGATTCCGTCGTGTCAAAATGGGGCATCCCCCGGATCCTTCAATACAGTGGAATATTCGTTGCCACCGGATTCTTCCTGTGCTTCCTCATCCCCAACAAGCTCACCAGCGGCATCGGCTTTGTCCTGATCGGCATCGGCGTCTCCTGCATCATCCCCCTCGTATTCAGCCTGGCCGGAAAATCCAAAACCCTCAGCAGCGGTTCGGCACTGGCATCGATCTCCACGATCGGCTACCTGGGTTTCTTAATGGTTCCCCCCACCGTCGGCTTCATTTCCCAATGGGCCGGCCTGAAATGGGCTTTTCTTATCATGGCCGCCCTCGGCGTCCTTATCATCGTGATGTCCCGGCTGATACAGCAGGAAGCCGCTTAACACGCAGAATTTGCGTACTTTGCCCCCATGAAGAGTTGCCTGCTTGCGGCCATTATTACCGTCTGTTGTTTCGGCAGCCCGGCCCACCCGGTACCGCACAGCCTCACCATATCCATCGATCCGATCGTCTCCAGCGACTCCTCCACCTGCATCATCCCCTTTACCCGCATAGGCAACCTTATCCTTATCCAGGCGAAAGCGGATACCACTACCGGCTTCTTCGTCCTCGATACCGGCACCCCTGGCCTGGTGCTTAACCTCACTTATTTTCGCTATTATCCTACTTCCAATCCGATCGAAGGCAGCGGAGGCCTGACCGGTTCCGTCTCCACGGCCGCCCAGACCACTGTCAACAGCCTTCGCCTGGGACCCATCAGCTATTTCCATCTGGATGCAGACCTGATCAACCTGGGACATATCGAGAACAATAAGGGCGTGAAAATATTCGGCTTGCTCGGTATGCAACTCTTCGAACATTTCGAGATGATCCTGGATTACAGCGCCGGAGTCATCTATCTCCACCTGATCGGGAGAAAAGAGGCTTCCGTTTACCACAGCCCCCAATTAGCCGACACTACCGCCTACAATACCATACCGATCGATATAGAAGAAGGCAAGATCATCGTATACCTTTACCTGAAAGGAAAAAAATTGAAATTCATCATCGACAGCGGCGCCGAAACCAATGTCCTCGACAGCCGCCTGCCTAACCAGGTTTTCGATCAGGTTGTGATCACCCGCCGGGTAACCCTCAATGGCAGCGGCGATCATAAGATAGATGCCTTGTATGGCAATCTCAAAGGCCTGCAGATCGGAGGACACGATATCGGCTCCCTGCCCGTTCTCATCACTAACCTCGGAAGCATGTGCGATGCCTACAATAATTGTCTCAATGGAATGCTGGGTTTTGATTTCCTGTCTCTTCATAAAATTGGATTTAATTTTGTCAAACGCAAGATGTATATATGGAAATGAGGAAGGGCAAGGGTAAATATTGGCTGCATAACTATTCCCTGCTGGTGGGCTTTTCACTGGCCGCCTTGCTGTTGCTGACCATGATCCCGGACAAAGCCTTTTGCCAGAATGATGATGAGGTAACATCCTATAAGGTCAAGGACGGCAGAATGTATATCAAACTCAGCAGGCATATCAACGAGGTCACACTCGACAGATTCGTGAAGAAGTTTGACCTTTCCGACCTGAATCTCCCCAAAGTGCTGTTTTCCGGAAACTTTGACAAGATCAGGGCCATGGGCTGGCGGGTGGACATCGACAACAAACTCAAGCTCGTGATCAGCAAGCAGCTATTCGGTCTGGACCAGTTGGCAAACCCGGAGAAAAGAATAGCCCTGGCGGAAGATCATCCCAACGCCTATGACCTGTTTCCCTCCCAAAACGACAACCTCGTATATGGATTCAACCGCTTTAAAGGCAAACTTCCATTTGCCGTCAAAGACTCTCTCGTCACCTTTTTTCTGAAAGGGTCCACCCGCGCCCGGCAGGCCTTGCTGGCAGGCAGCTTTACCAAATGGCAAAACGGAGCGCTGCCGATGACCCGTACGGACAGCGGATGGATATGCATAGTGAAATTGAATCCCGGCAAGTACTGGTACAAATTTATCGTGGATGGCGGCTGGAGAGAAGACAATGATAACGGCTTGTCCGAAAATGACCCCGAAGGTAATACCAACTCCGTGTATTATAAGTCCAATGTCGTCTTGTCCCTTCCTGGTTACGCCACAGCCAAAGATGCTTACCTGACCGGGAGCTTTAATGACTGGAACCCCGGCGAACTGCCGATGGAAAAGACCCCATTCGGCTGGAAGATACACCTCTATCTGGCGGAAGGCACCTATACGTATAAATTTGTGGTGGATGGAAAATGGTATGAAGACCCGGCAAACACCCACCGGCTGCCCGATGGACACAAAGGGTTCAATTCAGTGTACCGGTTGGGAAAACCTTATCTCTTCACGCTTAAGGGTTACCCATTGGCAAAATCGGTCGTGTTGACGGGCTCCTTCAATGGATGGAAGACCTATGATTTGTTCATGCAAAAGACAGCGCAAGGATGGCAACTGCCCTATACCCTGGGACCCGGCAACTACCAATACCGGTTCCTGGTAGACGGTAAGTGGATCAACGATCCTGATAATCCTCTTTTTCTAAGTGACCGGGAAAACCATACGGTCAACTCCTTCCTGATCATACAGCCCAATTATACCTTCCGGTTGGAAGGCCACGCCGACGCAAAAACCATCTTCCTGGCAGGCGATTTTAATGACTGGACACCCGATGCCCTGAAGATGCAACGGATAGGAAATGCCTGGATCTTTAATGTGCATCTCTCCGTCGGCAAGCACCTCTATAAATTCATCGTGGATGGTCAGTGGATCAGGGATCCCGCCAACTCCTTATGGGAGGAAAACGAATACGATACGGGTAATTCAGTTCTTTGGATCACAACCCGCTAAATCCTCTTCTCAGCCCTGCTCTTTCACATTGGTACTCGTAACCTCCCAATTGGTCGCATCAGTGGAACGCAACTCCATTACCTGATCCGCATTCTCCACGGTCATATAATAATCGGAATGTTTCCCCCGCTGTTCTTCCGACAAAGCAGTGATCCAATAATCTTTGTAGTCTTTTTTGATACCCGCCTGCAAGGCTGCAGGCAATTCGCTGGAAAGGATATTTTGCCTGGCATGAACCCGGCCTGTCACAGCAAAAGACGCAGTACCCGATGAAACACTGGTCGATGCATGGGCCGCGCCGATGATCAGTAGGAGAGCCGCACCCAGAAATACTTTCTTCATAATTGTAAAATTTTATGAAGCAAAGCTACTGGGACTCATCATCCACCCACTGTTAATTTGGGAGGAACGGGGCCCTATCGCCATCCGCCGCCGGCACATCCGGATGATCGGTAAATCACCACAGGCTATATCGCCTTCTCATATAGACTCAAACCACTACCCAGGTAATGTCGGGGTACAGAAGGATCGCTGTCGTCAGAAAATTGCTTGTACCCACAAAAGACAAATCCGCATTCCTGGTAATAATCATTCAGCCGTTGATTGTCCTTGTTCGTGTCCAACCGGATAAATCGCTTTCCCATCGCCCTCCCAAAGTCTTCCGCCCAGACCAGGATATCCTTGACATATCCTCTACCCCTAAAGGCCGGGTTGGTGACAATCCGGTGCAGATAAATGGAAGGATCAGCATCCCTGTCGTCCCAGACCATCCTGTCAGTATAGGCGACAGAAAAACAACAGGCTATCTGACCCTCTTCGACCACCTTCCAGTGTAATTGCTCCCGGATCTCCTGCTCAATAAGCGGCCGGTTCATTCCATGCCAGGCATTGCTCGATTTTGAACGCTGGTATTGAATGGCCTGATTGAACAGTTCCTGAATGATCTCCAGATCCTTGATTGTCGTATTGAGAATGTTCATCGGTGTCCAAGATACTGATTTCGCGCATATCCGTTTTGACGATGTCGGAATAACCAGCAAAATCGGAATAACCAGCAACCCCGGTCTGGACAGACTGACCACAGGTACCATTACCCTTCACCATCGTTTGCATTCCGTCCCCGGGCGCCTTCACAGCTTGCATTCCATCCCCGGCCAGATCGTACATATTCGGCATCGGCTCGACATCCTTCGGCACAGGCTGATTAAAATAACAGGCCGTCGCAATAAACCTCTTCACATGCTGCCGCGACTCCGCCGGCAAATACCGCTCCAACGCCCAGAAATTTCTGCTGTGCGACTTGTGTATAGCCCTGTAAACCGGCACCGGACCTGCATTGTACGCCGCCAGCACCAACAACCAATCCTTAAACTCATTATGCAGATCGCGTAGATATAAGGCGGCCGCACGCGTACTCTTGTAATAATTCGTCCGTTCATCCCGCCGGCCACTCACCTTCAACCCAAGCTCTCTGGCGGTCTGTGCCATCAATTGCCACGGCCCCCTCGCACCTACCCGCGACACCGCAGTCGACTTCAACTCGGATTCAATCACGGCAAGATATCTCAGCTCGGCCGGCACCCCGTAATGTCCTAAAATGGAATCAATGATCGTAAATGGCCTCTTGCTCCTCGATTTGATGATCGAAAGACAATCGTCATTACTCTTGATATAGGCATCGACGAATTTTTTGACCTGCCTGCCAGGTGAAGCAAACGAAAGGTCCTCATTCGCAGTAACAGCAAGATTAGTTTTGGCCGCTGCAGCGGTCACTACAGTCTTCGATCCATCTAAAGATGGCTGACCAGGATTCTCGGCAAATAGTTGTGTAGTCAGCAGCGTCAAACTGCAAAGAAAAATGGGTACTTGTGACGTCAACATCGTTTTCAAATTTGGGTAAAACAATGCCGGTCCAGGTAATGGATTGTGATTAAACTATAAGTGAGGGTTGAACATAGAGTACTGTAGGAGTGATGCCCGCCGTGGGTACGGTGAAATGGGTTCTTCATTCACGGTGGCTGTAACTAGGAGGTAAAGATAGACACCACCGCCCATACCTCATAGGGGCTTTTACGATACCGTCAATAGTATTTTTACGATAATAAATTACGATAAAATAATTAAATTACTGATAACCAATATACTATCGTTTTACTATGATCACAATACTCGATTGTTTTATCTGCCCCTCCCCTGTCACCTGCACCAGATAGCTGCCCGCCGGATACCCCGTGACAGGCAGAATAACCGTTTCTCCCGCCGGTTGAGCAATGCTCTCCTGCAGCAACACCTGCCCGGTTGTATTCATCAGCCGGATGCTGACAGGACCCGAAACGCCGTTGGCCCCAAAGCTCACATTGATATGATCACTGGCCGGGTTGGGAAAGATCCTGATACTGCTGCCGGAAGATTGGCTCACCACCTTAACGGTCGAATAAGTGTCGTTTCCGGCATCATCGACCAGCTGCAACCTGTAATAATCCATCGCCGGCAAGGGGGCAGCATCAGTATACGAGTAGCTGGCCGCCGCGGCAGATCCGCTCGCAGCCAGCATGCCGATCGTTTGCCAGTTTACGCCATCCGCACTCCGCTGAATATCGAAATGATTGCCTTCTACCCCATCCTCCACCTGCCACGTCAATCCCACCGTTCCGCCGGTTTGCCATTGGGCATTGAAATCAACCAGCGTAACAGGCAATGGGTCAAAAGAACTGGTGGAACCCAACGCAAAAGGACTAAAAGTACTAACATCATTCCAGGTGACGGATCCCGCAGCATTAGTACTTCCAAATGTCACAATATTACCAAAGGCATTCCAGCTGGTGCCGTTAAAATGTGCCAAAGCGATAGTCGCCGGATCATTGACATACGTGCCTCCACAGGGATTGTTGCTATTCCAGTACCCGGTCACATTCACCGCCGAACTGCCAGCCGTGTGATTCAGCGTCCAGTAGTCGCAAAAGCTGACATGATTCAGATCCAACGCCGTTATGGAGCCCAAGCCGGCAGCACTGGACCGGTTATACTGCCCCAGAAAAGCATCTGTCACAGTCGACGGAGCGGATATCCCGATGGGGACATAACCGGTGCCGGACACCCCGACAGGAAACGTAAAAGCCTGATTGCCGACCTTGGTGATTGGCCCGTTCACAAAACTGCTGTTCGACGCCCCGGTCGTGCTCCCGCCATTATTCACCGTGATCAGATTGGCCATGGTGGTATTCAGTAACCCATCGGTCAGCGTCAACACCCCGGCTACCTTTTCGGTCTGCGACAGCGTCACCCCAGTACCTGAAGAGTTAGCGATCGTCAGATTATTCACCGTGGCTGCCGTGGGGGTCGTCGTAAAAATGCCCGTGCTCTGAGCTGCTGTCCCATCATATTCATAATTGGCCCCACTTGAAAATGTCCTGGTCTCTGCCTGGATGGATCCGGTAGCTCCGGAAGAGGCGATCCCGGCTGCATTGGCGGTAATAAGCGTCGCGCCGGAGCTCAGGATGAAATTGCCCTGGTCATAACCACTGGCAATAGACATGTTATAAGTTCCGCAATTCAATGTTCCCCCTGAGTTCACAGTGAAGCTGGCCGGAAACTCTTCACCGGGCACGGCAGTACCGGCAAATAAAAATTGGTTGGAGAAATTGACCACACTGCCGCTCAGGACATAAAAATTTATCCATAAAGCCCCGGACGCCTGAACATTGTGGGTGCCGGCAGTGAAATTAATAGTACCATTAGGTGTAGCTGCCGATCCATCGACATTGATGCTCTGGTAGCCCGTTTCAGCCATGTTACCCGAGATATTCAAAGTGGTGCCTCCGGTAAAGTTGTTAACCCCTCCGAAGTACACATTTTGTGAAGTACTCGCCAAAAAAGAGCCAACAGAAAAGGTGTAGTTACTATTGGAATTATTCAGATTGAGATTACCATTGGTCGCATTCAAAGTGCCGCTGATCGTACATCCCCCCGCCATCGTACCTGTAGCAGCCGTAGAGCCAGAATAAGTCAGGTTTCCGTAAGTAACGGCCGGTATGGTCTGGTTACCCGTACCGTCAAAGATCACCGTACTATTGGGATCCAGCGTTTGCAGCGTAGGAATGGTCGTATTCGCGATGGTCAGCGTGGCATAGGCAGAAACATCGATGGTGCCTTTG
>JAMFSL010000298.1 GCA_026225275.1 Puia dinghuensis | reverse complement strand
GTCCGTCAAGGTCTACGACTTCCCCTCGGGCATAATTCAGCAGGATCGATCCCTTTTTGAATTGTTTGAGAACGGTCTTGTTGATCATGTTTTTCGTCTGGCTGGTCTCCGGTACATGCAGGGTGACGATATCGGCCTGGCTGACCACCTCTTTCAGGGTTTTCTTGGCTTCTGCATTGCCGAGGGGCAATTTCGTCACTGTATCGTAGTATATGACTTTCATGCCGAAGGCTTCGGCCAGGATGCTGACCTGCGTGCCAATGCTCCCATATCCTATGATTCCCAACGTTTTACCTCGTAATTCATAGCTCCCTTTGGATTCCTTTAGCCAGATACCTTCGTGGGCGGCCTTGCTTTTGTCGGGGATCCGGCGGATCAGCAAAATGGCCAGACCGATGACCAGCTCTGCTACGGAACGGGTATTGGAATAAGGAGCATTGAAGACGACAACACCGTGGCTGGTGGCGGCTTTCAGGTCTACCTGATTGACACCGATGCAAAAACAGCCGATGGCCTGTAATTTTTTGGCTGCTTCCAGCACTTTCGGGGTGATCTGGGTTTTCGACCGGATGCCCAGCAGGTGCACGTCTTTGATTTCATTGATCAACTGTTCTTCGGATAAGGCGCCACCCAACTTGCGTACAGAAGCGTAACCGGAGTCGACGAAATGTTTTACGGCAGCATCGCTTATATTCTCGAGAAAAAGTATGTTAATCTTTTCTTTGGGATAGCTGGTTGTTTTCTTGTCTGCCATAATTTTGCCCCTCTTTTTGCGTTACTTTTCCAAATGGAAATGCAAATTAACATCGGATTATTCTAATTTTGCCGTTTTCTAACCCAAATAAAATTATTCTTGTTGACACGAGCCGTTGACGACAGGATCGGACCTTTAAAAAAAGACATATACTATCTGATGAAAGGGATTGGTTATTTCGCGCTGTCCGTCTCCTTATTGGCCGTGTCATGTGGTCATGCTGCCCAGAATGCAAAACCTGTTCCCCAGACGGATACTGTGGCTCCGGGTTCTACTTCTCTTCCTCCGTTGACCGGTCCTGAGAAGGAGCATTATTCCGCTATCACGGGCCATTTTTTCGATTCGATGCTGGCTGGAAGGTTTAATGGCAGCGTACTGGTCGCCAAGAACGGGGTTGTGCTCTATGAACGATACAAAGGATTCCGGAATCCGCGGTTGAAGAAGGATTCGCTGGACGAACATACCTCCTTTCACCTTGCTTCCATGTCCAAGACGTTTACGGCCATGGCCACATTAAAGCTCTGGGAAGATGGTAAATTGGATATTCATGACCCCGTAGTCAAATACCTGACAGGGTTCCCCTACCCTGAGATCACTATCCAGACGTTGCTGAATCACCGAAGTGGTCTGCACAATTACGTTCATTTCATGTACAAGCCCGATGTCGACAAACATAAGTTTCTCACTAATGAGGATGTGCTGGCGTATATCAGCAAACATGCCCGTGATCGTGACGTATATAGCGGTGTAACCAACCGGCATTTCGAATATTCCAACACCAATTTTGCTTTGCTGGCCATGATCATCGAGAAAGTGTCGGGTCTTTCCTATGCCGACTTCATGAACAAGACGTTTTTCCAGCCTTTGCAGATGGAGGACACCTATGTATACAATCTTTCCGACTCGGCCAAAGCGATGACGTCCTATTATCAGAGCGGCCGGCCATTCCGCATGGAATTCCTGGACCTGGTCTATGGCGATAAGATCATCTACAGTACCGTCAGGGATATCTATAAATGGGACCAGGCACTTCGTTCCGGTCAGCTGTTTTCCAAAGGTGTACTTGACAGCGCCTATTCCGGTTACAGTTTCGAAAAGCCCGGGCAACGGAACTATGGCCTTGGCTGGCGTATGCTGCTGATCCCGAACGGTAAAAAACTGATCTATCACAATGGTTGGTGGCATGGCAACCGGACAGTCTTTATCCGGATGCTGGATGAGAATGCGACGATCATTGCCCTCAGCAATAATGACTATAAAAATGTTTACTCGGCCAAGCGCCTTGTAGATCTTTTCGGCGATTACCGCCAGGGGCACGAGAGCTTCGATGAAGGTGGTGAATCAGCAGATTCTGCGAACGATCCCGGTCATGGCGGCGAGCCTCACGAGATCGTAAAAGCGGATATTCCTCCTTCCCCCCACCCTCCCCTCCATCATCAGATTCGTCATCCGATCAAAAAGGCGTCTGCTCATCATCCTATCAGGAAGAAAAAGGTAGTGAAGGCGGCCATCCCGGCGGCCTAATCGGTCTTCGCAGAATTGTCGTAAATTTCCGCATGGAAATTCTGTCAGCCGATCAGATACGGGCATGGGATGAATACACGATCCAACACGAGCCGATAGCCTCCATCGACCTGATGGAGCGAGCCACGGCACGCTGTCTGTCCTGGTTGACCGACAATGGGTACGCCGGCCGGTCTTTCTCTATTTACTGTGGCAAGGGCAACAATGGTGGCGATGGTTTGGCATTGGCCCGGATGTTGTCCATACTGGAAAACAAGGTCGCCGTTCATATTCTGGAATCGGGCCATAAAGGCACCGATGATTTCCAGGTCAATTTGTTTAGGCTGGAACAGACGTCGGTAGAAATACGCTTGGGGGATGGGCTGGCCCCTTTTCAGCCTGTGCCGTCGGGTGATGTCGTGATCGATGCCCTGTTCGGATCAGGGCTGAACAGGAAATTGGAAGGGATAGCGGCTCAACTGGTACAACATCTCAATCAATCCGGCAACGAAATCATCGCTATCGATATTCCCAGCGGGTTGTTTGTTAACAGCAGTTCCAGGAATAATGTTGCCATCCATGCCAATCATACTTTAAGCTTCCAGTGCTATAAGCCTGCCTTCCTGGTGCCGGAAAATGCCGCTGCCGTGGGCGAGATCCATATCCTGGATATTGGCCTGCATCCCGATTACCTTCCCCAGGTGACTGGTGAGTCGGAATTGCTGGATGAAACCATTATCGGGGCGATATTCAAGCCGCGGAAAAGCTTTGCCAATAAAGGAAATTTTGGCCATGCCCTGTTGATGGCGGGTAGTTACGGCAAGATAGGCGCCGCGGTGTTGGGAGCCAGGGCCTGTTTACGCAGCGGAGTGGGGCTCCTTACATGCCAGGTACCGGTCTGTGGTTATGAGATCCTTCAATCTACCGTACCGGAGGCGATGATCATGGTTGACGCCGACGAAAAGATCCACACGGGATTTACAGGGGATTTGGGGATGTATTCGGCGGTAGGGATCGGCCCGGGCATCGGTCAGGACCCACGGACGGCGGCATTTCTGGGTGATGTGTTGCAGCGGTATAAAAAGCCAATGGTAGTGGATGCCGATGCCCTGAATATTCTTTCAACCCACCCGGATCTTTTTTCCTTTCTTCCCCCCTACTCCATCCTTAGCCCTCATCCGAAGGAGTTCGAGCGTCTTTTCGGCGCGTCTCCGGACGACTTTGCCCGCATAGAAATGGCCCGGGAGCAAGCCAGAGCGCATCAATGTGTGATTATTCTGAAGGGCCACTATACATTTGTGGCCATGCCCGACGGCAAAAGCTATTTCAACTCTACCGGCAATGCCGGTATGGCCAAGGGTGGCAGCGGGGATGTACTGACCGGCATTCTGACGGCATTACTTTCGCAGTCTTACCCTGCCGGCGAAGCCGCGGTGCTGGGCGTCTATCTGCATGGGCTGGCCGGTGACCTTGCCGCCCGCTCCTGGTCACAGGAAAGTATGTTGCCTACGGACCTGACCGACCATCTGGGTCAGGCTTTTCAGTTGATTCAAAAAAGCAGGTAAATCAATTTTGCCAGATTGGCGAAGGGTGTTATTTTTGCGATCCCCCTTTGGGGAATCGGGAAGTAGCGCAGCCCGGTAGCGCACTACGTTCGGGACGTAGGGGTCGCAGGTTCGAATCCTGTCTTCCCGACTTGACAGGACAAATAGGAATTATTCCCGTTTGTCCTGTTTTCATTTTCGCTCAAACCCTTATCCAGACTGTATATTAGCCGGGCCGCTTCATTGACACGGGTAGTTCGAAGCCGATCTCCGTCAAAAGTCAATTTTTCCGGGTACATCGAACTAATTACCTCCCTTCTTTTCTCTGTATCTCCTGTTCCGTAGATGCTATACAGCCGGAATAGGTTCTTTAACCCCATATTTAACAAGTCACTAAAGTCTACATGCTCATTGTTGCATCCCGCTAATTTGGCCTCCAATTTTTCCAGCTTATTGCTATAGTCGGACTTCATTTCCCTAAAATCTGCCGGGTCAATCTGTTTAGAAGCTACAAGATCCCGCGCGTTCGATAAGCGGCTTTCCAGTTCCCTGATCTGCTCCAATATTTGCACACGGTCGTCCT
>JAMFSL010000297.1 GCA_026225275.1 Puia dinghuensis | reverse complement strand
TCTTCCCCCTGGCAGCAGGTCTCATCCTATTGCTGGCGCTGATCAATTATATGAGCCTCTCCACAGCGCGCTCCGCCATCCGGGCCAAAGAAGTGGGCGTAAGAAAAGTGCTGGGGGCGGGGAGGGGCAGCATCGCCGGACAGTTCTATACCGAGTCTACGGTGTATGCGCTGCTGGCCTTTGTCGCCGGAACCGGTTTATTCCTGCTTTTCCGGCCCGTTTTTCTGAACCTGCTGCAATTGCAGATCGATGGCTTGTTTCTGCTGACGCCGGTAGTCATGGCTTTTTTTGGCGGCTTACTGATCATCGTGATTCTCGCCAGTGGGAGCTATCCATCCCTGGTCCTATCCGCCTTCCGGCCTGTAGCTGTACTGTATGGGAAAATGAGCCGGCAAAAAGGCAGTGAAAGAGTACGGAAAGGCTTTCTTGTTTTTCAATTCACCGTCTCCATGTCGCTGATCCTTTGCAGCGTGATCATCGAAAAACAACTCTATTTTCTCCGGCATACCGATACCGGTGTGAACCGGGAAAATGTGGTCATGATCCCCTTCAATTCGAATCAGCAACATTACCAGGCCTTCAAACAGGCCGTAGAAGGTCTTCCGGGTATCCGCCAGGTGGCCACCAGCCAATATGAGCTATACACCAGCTATACTGTTTCTTCTTCGTTGCCGAAGGGGTCGGATAAACCGATCATGCTGTCCGTCATGACCGTGGACAGTGACTACATCTCCGTATTGGGTTTGCAATGGCGCCAGCGTCCCGGGGCTCCCGACATGCTGTATGCTCGTCGTCACGTCGTTCTCAACGAGACAGCCGCCGCCGAATTGAATCTGACCGGCAACCCGCTGGGTCAAAAAATCGACGTCTATGGGACGAACTGTGAAGTCGCGGGCATAGTGAAGGATTTTAATTACTGGTCGCTGCAAAGTAAGATCGGTCCGCTATGCCTTTTACTTCGCCGGCCTTCTGATTCCGTGTGGGGAATCATCGGCAGCGGATGTCTTTTCGCCAGGATACGTCCCCACGTCAATCTACCTACACTGCTGGAGGGCCTGAAGAAGACCTATGCCCAATATAACCCGCAGACTCCCTTCCAATACGATTTTCTGGACGAGGTTTTCGACAATATGTATAAAGCCGATGACCGGATGGCGGGATTATTCGGTCTTTTCACCGCGATCTCGATCGTCATTGCCTGTCTGGGTCTGTTTGCCCTGGCGACCTTCGCGGCGCAGCAGCGGGAGAAAGAAATCGGCATCCGCAAGGTGCTGGGTGCTTCGGTAAGTTCCATCTCGGCGTTATTGTCCCGCGACTTCCTGCGACCCGTTCTGCTGGCTGTGCTGATCGCCTGCCCGCTATCCTGGTGGCTGATGAATAAGTGGTTGCAGGATTTTGCTTACCGGACACCGCTGTCCTGGTGGCTCTTTCCGGCTGCGGGATTGGGGCTGCTTATGGTGGCTTTGATCACGGTGATCCTGCGGACCCTACAGGCAGCGCAGACCAATCCGATCGATAACCTGAGAGCAGAATAGGCCTCATTGGGCGGAAAATGCTGTTGCGGGGAAATGAAAATGGGGACAAAATTACCCAGGAGCCTGAATAGTTTCCTTTAACGATTTCCGGCATTGTTCTTGAAAATATAACGATATAGCATTGTTAACTTAAAAACTTATCATCATGAGTGCTCAGAAAATTTTAGTAGGCGCATTATCGGGTCTTGTTGCAGGAGTGGCTATAGGTATCCTTGTTGCACCGGCTGAAGGCAGTGAGACGCGTCAGCGCATCTCGGATACAGCTGATAATCTGAAGAGGAAACTGAGAAAGTTGAGAGGTGTTACTACCGACGAGCTCGATGAACTAAACGATATTTTCCAGAAAGAGACCGAGGGACTGAGAGATGATGTCAGGACCCGTGTTCTTAACCTCATTCAAGCCGCAAAAGAGAAAGGTAACCACATTAAGGAGGAAGCATTATCCTAGGACCCTGTCTAACCGGATCAGGGGCCTGATGGCGAATGCTTGCCGAAAGGAGAAGGAGCTCATGGAGCTCCTTTTTTTATTATTAGTTTAACGTCGTTTGGCCGATTCCCATTAATTTGCAATCTCACCAGACTTCGTTTACCTATGCCTATCGACCTTCGTTCCGACACCGTTACCCGTCCTACGCCCGCCATGCTGGATGCCATGATGCACGCCAGGGTGGGAGATGATGTTTTTGGTGAAGACCCTTCCATCAACGAGCTGGAAAAAAAGGCGGCCGCGCTATTTGGAATGGAAGCCGCCCTGTATTGTCCTACCGGCACCATGTCCAACCAGATCGCCATTAAATGCCATACGCAGCCCGGGGATGAAGTGATCTGTGAAAAAAGTTCGCATGTCTATATCTATGAGGGCGGCGGTATCGCCTTTAATTCCGGGTCGCAGGTCCGGGCCATTGACGGCGACCGGGGCAGGATCACCGCACAGCAGGTGTGCCAGTCTGTCAATCCGGACGATGTTCATCGCGCCAGGACTTCCCTTGTTTCGCTGGAAAATACCTGCAACAGAGGTGGAGGCAGTTGTTATGATCTTCAGGCGATCAGGGAGATCCTGCAGGTATGTAAAGATCATCAGCTGAAGCTGCACCTGGATGGGGCCAGGCTATTCAATGCTTTAGTGGCCACAGGCGAAGCCGCTGCCGGTTTCGGCCAGCTTTTCGACACTATTTCCGTCTGTTTGAATAAAGGGATGGGCTGCCCTATCGGCAGTATCCTGATGGGGCCGGCGTCTTTTATCCGGCAGGGCCGCCGGGTCCGCAAAGTATTCGGCGGCGGGATGCGCCAGGCGGGCTTTATGGCTGCAGCCGGTATCTATGCTTTGGAGCACCACATCGACCGGTTAGCCGAAGATCATGACCATGCACGCCGGATCGGCACGGCACTCGAAAAGAAAGGTTTTGTGTGCTCGGTGATGCCTGTTGAGACAAATATTGTCATAGCAGAAGTCGACCCTGCCCTGACGGCCAAGGCGCTGGCTGCCGAACTCAAAGAGAAAAACATATTGGCTATCGCCATTTCTCCCACCCAGGTACGCTTCGTCACTCATCTGGATATTACTCCGGAGATGGTCGAAGAGACGATAGCCGTCATTGAACAATTGTAATTAACTTTACGAAAAACCATTTTATGTTTCCGAAAGTAACACCCAAAGACACAGCAGCATGGCAGCAATTACAAGAGCATTACAATAAGGATATCAAAGGCGTTCACCTTCGTTCGCTCTTTAAGTCAGATCCGCAGCGATTTGATCATTATTCGTTGAAGCTGGACGATATCCTGTTCGATTATTCGAAGAACATTGTCTCCGATAAAACGCTCGGTCTGTTACGGCAGCTGGCGGAAGAGAGCAAGGTGAAGGAGGCGATCGAGGCCATGTTCACCGGGGAAAAGATCAATCAGACGGAAGACCGGTCGGTCCTGCATACTGCCCTGCGCAATATCGGCGGCTCGCCGGTATACAGCGACGGGAAAGATGTCATGCCAGATGTGTTGCGCGTCCTTAAGCAGATGAAGGATTTCTGCACCCGCATTCACAGCGGCGAATGGAAGGGATACAGTGGAAAGAAGATCAAATATATTGTCAATATCGGCATTGGCGGTAGCGACCTCGGGCCGGTGATGGTGACCGAGGCTTTACGGCCCTATTGGGTGGCTGGAATGACGGCATATTTCGTCAGCAATGTCGATGGCACCCAGATCGTAGAGACGCTGAAGAATGTTACCCCGGAAGAAACCCTTTTCCTGATCGCCTCCAAGACCTTCACCACGCAGGAGACGATGACCAATGCCCATACGGCCCGGGACTGGTTCCTCAAGGCTGCCAAAGACGAAAGCCAGGTCGCCAAGCATTTCGTCGCCCTTTCCACCAATGAAAAAGACGTGACGAAGTTTGGCATCGACAAAGCGAATATGTTCGAATTCTGGGACTGGGTCGGCGGCCGTTATTCCCTTTGGAGCGCCATCGGTCTGTCCATCGCCCTCACCGTCGGCTATGATAACTTCGAGACGCTGTTGAAGGGTGCTCACCAGACCGACCTGCACTTCCGCAACACACCGTTCGAAAAGAATATTCCTGTGACGATGGCCCTCATCGGGCTTTGGTACACCAATTTCTTCGGCACCCAGACAGAAGCCATTCTGCCTTACGATCAGTATATGCACCGCTTTGCGGCCTATTTCCAGCAGGGAAATATGGAAAGCAATGGTAAGAGCGTCGACAGGAACGGTAAACCCGTCGCCTGGTCAACAGGTCCGGTCGTCTGGGGCGAGCCGGGAACGAATGGCCAGCATGCTTTTTATCAATTGATCCACCAGGGTACCGTTATCATCCCCTGCGATTTTATCGCGCCGGCTATCAGCCATAACCCCATCGGCGATCATCATGTCAAGTTATTGTCCAATTTCTTTGCCCAGACCCAGGCACTGATGAATGGTAAGACGAAAGAGGAGCTGGAGGCGGAAAAAGTGCCCGCAGCCCTCCTGCCTTATAAAGGTTTTAGTGGAAATAGACCTACTAACTCTTTCCTAATCAAGGAGATCACTCCGTTTAGTCTTGGCGAGTTGATCGCGTTGTATGAACACAAAATCTTCGTCCAGGGGGTCATTTGGGACATATTCACGTTCGACCAGTGGGGTGTTGAATTAGGCAAGCAGCTGGCCGGAAAGATCCTGCCGGAACTGCAGAACAATGATCCGGTGACCTCCCATGATTCTTCCACCAACGGCCTCATCAATGCTTTTAAGAAATTGAGGTAGAGGGCTTTTTTGCATTAAAAAAGGGCAGTGTAAAAACACCGCCCGGCTTAGGTCTAACCATTGTTGCCATAAAAAACGATCACAAAGCAGTTACGGAAGGAGTCGAACCCTCGTAAAAGGTCATGCGGACCTCCGCCTCGCCACTCGGCCACGTAACTCATCTTGAATACGGTGGCAAAATAAATACTATTTACTAGTCTACCAAATAAGTAGACTAATGATTATCCACAATTTTGTGTTTTTGTTATAAAATAAAAAATGAATGGGTGCGTTTACCGTTAACTTTGCCCATCAAAAACTACGGCAGATCTACCATGGAGTATAATGATCGTTCCCCACTCAAATCCAGCATTCGTTCCTCTTACAAAGTCCTGAAAACTGCCTGCATAGCAGGAGTCTGTGGCTTGGTCGTCATCAGTGCCTGTAATAATGGTCGTGCGAAGAGCACGGGGTCTGATGACAGCGCCGGACAGAAAGCTACTGCTGCGGCGAAGTCAAAGTCTTCTTCAGACGATACTACCATCGCCCGTCCTCAAGCATCCGGCCCTGTGGATACGGCGGCCTACAATAAAAAATTGTTGTTTCTTGCGCATAATGATCTAACCAGCCGTTTCCTGATCTACCGGGATTACCCGCTGCAGGGAGCTATTCTTCCTTTCAAGCGGATCGTAGCGTATTATGGCAACCTGTATTCCCGGAACATGGGCATTTTGGGCGAGTTTCCGCCTTCGGTGATGCTGCCTAAACTAGTAGCCACCTGTAAAGAGTGGGCCGCCGCCGATCCGGCTACCCCGGTACAGCCGGCGCTTCACTATATCGCCGTGACTGCCCAGGGCTCTGCAGGTAAGGATGGTAAGTATCGGGCCCGGATGCCCTTCAAGCAGATCGACTCGGTCCTGCATATGGCTGCCAGGATCAACGCCATTGTCTTTTTGGACGTGCAGGTAGGATTCTCCAGTGTGCAAACCGAAGTCCCCCTGTTGGAGAAATATCTCATGATGCCCAATGTACACCTGGGCATAGATGCGGAATTCGCCATGAAGCCGGGTATGCGGGTTGGCAAAAACGTAGGAACCTTCGATGCTTCCGATATTAATTTTTGTTCGGCCTACCTGGCTAAACTGGTCAAAACCTATAACCTCCCGCCCAAAGTCTTTATCGTACACCGTTGGACGGACAAAATGATCACCAACTATCAGCAGATCGCTCTGCGTCCGGAGGTGCAGATGGTGATGGATATGGACGGATGGGGACCTCAGCAGCTGAAAATGGATACCTATAGAAGTTATGTTGGCTCTAAACCCGTCCAATTCACCGGGTTCAAGCTGTTCTATAAAAATGACGTCAAGACACTCAAAAAGGTCAAATTCGCGGCTACCACCATGATGACCCCCCAGCAGGTCATGGCGCTGAAGCCTTCACCTATCTATATTCAGTATCAATAGAAAGTGGGCTTAGGTCATCGGGGGCTGCGCCAGTCATCGGTAGCAGGCCCAGGCGTCACAGCCTATTTAGCTCCCAGCCAATGTTGTCTGAACTGCTGTATCGCCGGGGTAACCGGTAATCCGGCCGTTTCGAAGGTTTCCACGACGAGTGCAGGATTTTCCTGCGGGACGATCTTACCTGATTTCTCTTCAGTATGGTGGAGATATCGGATAGTGACCGGGGTACCGGGATGCAACCTATCCAGTACGGTATTCAGGTCAGCCATTGTTCGCACATCCTGATTGTCAATAGCTAAGATTTTGTCGTCGACATCCAGCCCTGCGTCATATAGTGGGGTTCCCCGCAGGGTATTTCCTTCAATGATCAGCCCTTCCCGTTCGGTCATCCGCCCACTGCCAATCCAGGCTTTTCCCGGTTCTGCTTTCTTCAGCCGGAATCCTGCGGGCGCCAGCAGAGCGTTATAGTCAATGGGCGCATGACCATAAATGTATTGGTCAAAATATTGCTGCGCGAATTTTTTGTCACCGGTCACGGAGGCCAGCACTTCTTCCAGACCCGGAACCGTGTAAGGGACTTCCGGTTGAGGCTTGCCGAACTTCTTCCAGGCGCCCTGCATAACGTCATCCAGGGTCTTGTTGAACTTTTCCCGCAGTTGCAGATCCAGGGCCAGGGCGATAGCCCCCCCATAAGGATAATAGGAAGCAAAGATATTCGGGTAGTTCGTTTTATCCACCGACACGCCGGCATCGGTAAATACGGCCAGCTCACTGGCTTGTACAGGGGAATATAATTTTCCGCCGGGAGTATTCATTTTTGTATCGATCAACTGAGCAACGGTACGTCGGACAAAATCGGTGTCTTTACCGATCCCTGCCCGCAAAACCAGCAGGTTACCATAATACTGGGTAAAACCTTCGGCGAACCAGAGTTCGTAGCTCATGTCGCTCTTCTCAAAATTGAAAGGCTCAAGGGTCTTCGGCCGGATACGTTTGACGTTCCAGCAATGGAAGAACTCATGGGCAAATACGCCCAGCATACGGTCGTCGCCATAAAAAGGTGCCGGGATGCTGATCATAGTGGAATTGCGGTGTTCCATGCCATCGCCGTGAACGTAGGGGTTAATACTGGCCAGGAAAGTATAAGTGCCATAGTCATAAGCCGGGACTTCGCCATACACCGCCTGCTCCTGCCGTACGATGCGTTGAACTTTTTCGGCGAACTGGGTGAATTGTGTGCTGTCGGCGGCTCCATCCAGGGCAATCCTAAAAGCGTATTTCTTCCCATCAGGGTTTTTTACCTCCCAGCTTCGATAGCTCAGATTGCCGATAACGGTAGGACAATCCATAAAATACTGCAGTCCCCGGGCCGAAAACGTCAGGGGATCGTTGGTGGGCTGCAGTTGGGTGGCGATGGTCCAATGCCATTCGGCCGGGACGTCGAAATGGATAGTAATAGGGGTATTATCCACGCCTTTCAGCCACATAAATGCACCGGGCATATTGAAATGGATGCCTGACGGATCGAGGCCTACATAGGTGCCATCTGCGTAGTTGCCATACAGCGTATATTGTAGCCGGACATAATTGCCGGGATGAGGCACCTCGTAAACGTCCCCATCGATGCGATTGATTGTCAGCGGCTTGCCCTGCTGGTCAAAAGCGACCACGTCATACACATTCTTGCCAAATTCATGGGTGGCATAACGACCGGGTGAAGACCGGCTCATGCGGAATATGGCGGTTCGGGTGGAGATATCGGTGACGATGAGTTGGATCAGCGCTTCGTGATGCGCCAGGTTGGGGAATGATACGATATAGCTGATCCTTTGACCGATAGCGGTCTGCAGGCAACAGACCAGCGCCATAACGGCGGCTAATTTTTTACAATCCATAAATAGCATAAACAGTTAATAGATAGACCAATATTAACAAATTTGATGGATTGCCGGTATTAAATTTCTAGGGAATAAGGATCTTTCTTATCACCATGTAGGCTATGACACCGAGGATGATGACCAGCAGAATAGCCAGGTATGCCCAGGGGTTGTCCTGCAGTCGGCGTTTCAGCCGGCGCTGTTTCTTTTTGGCTATGCTTTTTTGCAGGGAAGCGTTCAACTCGTCGACATATGTCTGCACATTCTTTTTGCTGCCGATACTTTGCAACCCTTCTACCGCATCGTTGAGGAAAGCGTTGTCTGCCATCGATCGTTCCACCTCATGGAGGGGGGCCCCGGACAGGTCGCCGCTCAGGTAGTCCATCAACTGTTGGTTGTCGATGTCTTTATTGCTGTTCGCTAATATGTTCAGCAGATCCTTGTTCATGTCAATTCGCTTTTTCGCGGGCTCGTTTCTCCATTAACAGCTTCAGGTTCCTTTTCCCGTTCTGGATATGACTCTTTACCTGCATTAACGTAAATCCTGTCGCTGTCGCTATATCCTGGTAGGACCTTTTCTCCAGGTAAAACAAAATTACACAGAGTTTTTGTTCTTTTCCCAGTGTGGCAAGCGATTGCTCCATCCATTCCAGCCATTGGTCCTTCTCCCAGTGCCTGTTGGTTCCAGGTTCGTCATCCCAGGCTGCCAGCATGGCATCCGACAATTCTGCAGGCTGCCCATGCCGGTCACGCAGCTTCATCAGGCAATGATTACGGGCGATGGTATAGATCCAGGACTTGAAGTATACAACCCGGTACTTGCCCAGTTCGGTAATGACCTTTATAAAGATCTGCTGGACGGAATCCCTGGCTTCCTCTTCTTCTTTGAGGTATTTCATGCATACACCCAGCAACAGTAAGGTATATCGCTGCAACAGAATGCCCAGCCAGTCGTTTTCCCGGCTATCGTAGTAGCGTTCCAGCAGTTCCTGATCGGTCATATGATGGTGCACGGGTATAATAACGGATAATTTACTATCATTAAGATGCAAAAACGATAAAAATTCATATTTTTCGGCCATGATCAGAGCAATTTGTTGCGTTCCCGTCAGCCCTCTCAGGGCCGAGCCTTCTCATCGCGCAGAAATGGTCAGCCAACTGGTATTTGGAGAATGTTGCGAGATACTGGAAGATGCTGATCTGTCGACAACAGCCGTATCGACAACAGCCGCATCGAAAACAGCCGGGGACTGGCGTCGGATCAGGGGCAAATATGATAATTATGAAGGCTGGTGCCAGCCGGCACACCTGGTAGAAATCAATGACGAAGAGTATGAGGCGAACGGCGTTATGCTGACACCAGAATGGGTAACCGCGCTGGAGTATAACGGGCATCCCATGATGGTGCCGATGGGCAGCCTCCTGACGGCTATGAAGAATGGGCGTGCCCATTGGCGGAAGAACCAGGTACATTATAAGGGAAAGATCTGGGATCCGGCTACGGCAGCCACTGATGCCAAATCCATCCGGCAGTTGACCTATAAGTTCCTGAACGTGCCCTATCTCTGGGGAGGGAAGAGCATCTTCGGTCTTGACTGCAGCGGTTTTACGCAGACGGTTTATAAAATGCTGGGAATTCCCCTGCTACGCGATGCGCATCAGCAGGCCGGGCAGGGCGAAGCTGTCGGATTCCTGGAAGAGACACGCACCGGCGATCTGGCTTTTTTCGACAATGAAGAGGGGAGGATCACCCATGTCGGTATTCTGCTGAATGCTCACGAGATTATTCATGCCTCCGGCAAAGTGAGGATCGACAAGATCGATAATATGGGGATTGTCCAGTCGGAGAATTTTCAGCGCACGCATCATCTGCGGGTGATCCGGCGATTACTTGTCGAAAAATAATACCTTCCCTGCGATCAGCACCAGGACAATAGCGAATATCTTTTTCAATAGCGCCTCATTGATATTGAGCGATATTTTGCTGCCCAGCCATCCTCCGGCCAGGAAACCGACAAAGATCAGCAAAACGACTTTTACATCGATGAATCCTTTTTGATAGTAATTAAGCACGGCAAAGATCCCCGCTGGCAACAACAGGATACCCAGGGATGTACCTGTTGCCTGGTGCTGGCTGAATCCCAGCAGGTACACCAATGCCGGCACGATGATCACGCCACCGCCAAGGCCTACGAGGCCACTGAGGACACCGGCCAGCAGGCCTACTAGTATCAGCAGAACAATCGTTTGAACGGTCATAAGAAAATTATTTCCTAAACGTGACGTCGTACAATTTAACCGCGTCTTCGATGACCTTCAGCGCCGTGGTTTTATCCCCGAATTCTTCCACCACGACTGTTTTATTTTCCAGTTTTTTATATTCCTCGAAGAAGTGACGCAGCTCCATGAAAAAATGTTTGGGCAATTCTTCCAGATTATTATAATGATTCACGCTCGGATCATGGGCGGCTACGGCAATGATCTTGTCATCCGCATCGCCGCCGTCCACCATTTGCATGACCCCCATGACTTTTGCTTCCATCAGGCATAAAGCCTGAACTGGCAGAGAGGTGATCACCAGGATGTCCAGGGGATCCTTGTCGTCGCCGTATGTTTGCGGGATAAAACCATAGTTGACGGGATAGTAAAAAGAAGAATAGATGACCCGGTCGAGTTTTAAGAGACCTGAATCCTTATCAATTTCATACTTACAGCGTGAACCCTGGGGAATCTCGATGATCGCGTTGACCATGCGGGGGGCGTTCTTTCCTACGGGCACTCCATGCCAGGGATGTGAGACTGTCATCATAGTTGAAGCTTAATGAAAATTAATAGCGCAAACCTACTGGAAAATGATCATTCGGCAAAACCAAGACCGGGTGGAGTCACCAGGACGGGGACATTCGTATGTCGGATCACGTGTTCTGCAACCGAGCCTGTCATCAGGCGGCTCAGCCCCGACCGTCCATGCGTACCCATGACGATCAGTTGTGCCTGCCATTCCTGCGCAATATGCAGGATTTCTTCGCCAGGTACGCCTTCGGCTGTAAAGCGCTGGACTTCGCCGGTACCTTTATACAACTGTATATATTGTTGGACGGTCTTTTCGGCGTGTTCCAGCAGTTGGGACCTGATTTCTTCAGGAGTAATGCCCTGATCCGCGTTAATGACCTCATGGGACTGATCGACGACGTAGAGGATGCCGACGGCAGCATTAAGTTCATGGGCCAGGGCAAAACCCGTTTGGGCTGCTGCCAAAGACTGGGCGCTATCATCCACCGCGATCAATATTTTTTTAAACTGGTCCATCACTGATTTTTTCAATTACCTGGTCAGGGCTGCCCCTCCCACGGTGGCCAGCAAACCTAATATTACGCTGAACAGCACGTACATGAGAAAGTAGATATAGTTGCCTTGCCGGAAAAGTTCCACACCCTCATAGGAAAAACTGGAAAAGGTGGTATATCCTCCGCAGATCCCGGTTATCAGGAACAAACGCCATTCCAGGGTCAGCCAAGCATATCGATTGGCCAATCCGAATAGCAGTCCGATAATAAAACAACCGGTGATATTGACGACTAAGGTACCCATCGGAAAGGTAGTGGCAATATGCCGGCTAATATATCCCCCTACGAGGTATCGGCTGATACTACCGATGGCTCCGCCAAGTCCTATGACGAGAATTGTCTTCATATCAGGGTTTTAATCAGCATCCCAGAATTCTACTTCTTTATAAATGACCACTTTGGATCGTAAAAGGTCTTTATGTCGCAGAAAGAATTGCTGTAGCTTTTCCTTCTGATCGATGAGTTCTACACACATAGTCAGTTTCGAATTGCTCCCTTCGACACTGAAAGCCTGTATTTCGCCGTCGCCGCGATAGCCGACATGCGTACTATGCGCCGAGGCATTGATGATGCCGTCCTTTTTTGCCTCTGTAATGATATGCATATAGGCCGATTTGGGGAAAATTTTCCTGAACAGGGTTCTTTCGCCCTGTCTGACCTTATGCGAAGGCTCTATGTATATCTCCAGTTTGCCTAAGGAGTGGCTTTTGATCTTTTCAACCATGACGTCCGGGTTTTAATTCGTTTCTCCCTGACATCCCGCAGGGTTTTATCTTTATGATGATCCAGGCTGTCGATTTTTGACACGGCTACCCGCTGGGAATGGTAAATGCCGGAATGTCCGCTGAAATAGTAAGCGGTGAAACAAGCGACGGCATAGTACAGCAGATGGTCGGCGCCGAATAATTCAACCCCCATGATCGTGCAGGCGATAGGGGTATTGGTAGCGCCCGCGAAGACGGCGATAAAGCCCAGTCCCGCCATCAGGTCGACAGGCGCACCCGTTAATGTGGCGATCGTATTACCTAATGCGGCTCCGATGAAAAACAGCGGGGTCACCTCTCCGCCTTTAAAACCGGTGGAGAGCGTTATGGCGGTAAACAGTAATTTCCACAGCCAGCTGAAATAGGTGGCGCCTCCGGCCTGGAAGCAGGACGGGATGGTGACCGAATGAGGAAATTCTCCCTTCACGCCAAGACTGAGATAGTCTCGGGTACCCAGGACATAGGTCAGGAGGATAATGAGCATCCCGCCGGTGATGGGGATCAGCCAGGCCGGTTTTATCCACCGGTTACTGTAATTTTTAATAGTATGGCTGACTTCTGCGAAGCCATAGCCGGCCAGTCCGAACAGGATGCCTGCGGCTATCACTTTGATCAGCAGGAGCGCATCGAAGTGAAAGAAAGACAGAAGGGTGACGCCGGTCTCTGCAAAATGGATAGCATAATGGGTATGGTGGATGCCCCAGGCAGAGCAGGTGATGTCCGCCAGCACGCTGGCGATAAAGCAGGGCATGAGTGCGTCATGTTTGATCCTGCCCATGGCCAGCACCTCCAGGGCGAAGATGGCCCCTGTCACGGGAGTGCCAAATACGGCGCCGAACCCGGCCGCGATACCCGTTGTCAGCAGCATGCGTGTATCAGCGGCAGACAGGCGTAGCTTTTTGGCAAAGAACTGGGCGAGGCTGCCTCCGATCTGTACGGCCGTGCCTTCTCTGCCTGCCGATCCGCCAAACAGATGAGTGATGACCGTCGTCAGCAGCACTAGGGGTGCCATGCGGGCGGGCACCCCGCCACCCGGCGTATGGATCTCATCCATGATCAGGTTATTGCCGGCTTCGGAGTTCTTACCCAGGAGCTTATATAGGAAGTAAATAAATACGCCCGCCAGCGGCAGCAGGAATAATAGCCAGGGATGGACGAACCGGAAAGAAATGGCGGTATCGAGAAGCCAGAGAAATAGCGCAACGAGGGACCCTGCCGTGAAGGCTACCGGGATCACCAATAAGGTCCAGCGAAATAAATGAGAAAGGATAAACAGCCGTTCAGAAGTGATCTTCAATTGCTTCATGCCTACAAATTAAAATTAATAATAACTAGTATTAATCATTTGTAGGCGCCATTAGCTCTGCTGGTCTCCAGAGCGGTTCTTTGGAAGGAAGACACCATTTCCTTATAAACTCTACCTTTTACTGACCAGGATCTCCTTGAGATCTACCAGCCAATTGCCGTTCATCTTGACTACCCGGATCGTCGTGGTGTCCTTTTTGTATGAATTGGCGTACGTATAGGTCGTCACCGAGTCATTGACTGCCTGGATATTGATCGGCAGGATATCTGCATCCCGGTATTTCTTTTGTTCTTCATGGTCCATGCCATCCCAGTCTTTTTTCCACTTGTTCAGCAGCAGCTGGTTCGTGGAATCGGCATACAGATAAAAGCTGGCCTTTTCGTAATTGCCGTCCAGTGCGGCCCGGATGAATTCCCGGCCTGCGTCCTGTGCATCTTCGGCTTTTTTAAAGGAGTGTCCACAAGCGACCAGCATCAGCATGGCCGGCAAAATGAATTTCTGGATCATGAGGGTAAAGGTAAGAAAATCGGATCACATGTATTTACTCCTTTGTCGGCCGGGTAAAAGGCCGCCGTTCCTGCTGCTCTTCCATTTCCTGCTTTTCCTTTTCATAGGCTCTGATGATGGCCTTGACCAACCGGTGACGGACCACATCTTCTTCATCCAGCTCGATATGGGCGATCCCCTCGATGCCTTTGAGGATATAAAGAGCCTTGGCCAATCCGCTCTTCTGATTTTTGGGCAGATCTATCTGCGTAAGGTCACCCGTAATGATGGCTTTCGCATTTCCCCCGATGCGGGTAAGGAACATTTTCAACTGCAGATCGGTGGCATTCTGTGCTTCGTCCAGGATAATGAAGGCATGGTCCAGGGTCCGGCCGCGCATATAAGCCAGCGGTGCGATTTCGATGGTCCTGGTGCTCATATAATACCCCAGTTTATCGGCGGGGATCATGTCGTCCAGGGCATCGTACAGGGGGCGGAGATAGGGGTCGATCTTCTCCTTGAGGTCACCGGGCAGGAAGCCCAGACTTTCGCCGGCTTCTACAGCAGGACGGGTCAGGATAATCTTTTTGACCAGTTTATTCTTCAACGCCCTGACTGCCAGCGCCACAGCGGTATACGTCTTACCTGTACCGGCAGGTCCGATGGCGAATACAACGTCATTTTTCTCTGCCGCTACTACCATCCTCTTCTGGTTGATCGTCCGGGCGCGAACTGTTTTACCGTTCGGTCCAAACACCAGGACATCGTTCGGATGCCGGTCGACGAAATTATCTACGACCTCGGCATCGTCACCGCCCAGGATCTGTTCGAAATAATTTTCACTGACATGACCGTTCCTTTGCAGGAATTGCACTAACAAATCGATTTTTTCCTTAGCCGTCTCCACCTGCTCAGGTGATCCGCTCAATTTTATCTGCGTGCCGCGGGACAGAATTTTTAACAAGGGGAACTTTTTCTTCAGAATATCTAACTTTCCGTTGTTTACACCAAAAAACTCAATGGGGTTAACGGTTTCCAGGTTGATAATTGTTTCAGTCAAATTTGATGCTTTTATGCGTTTCTGAAATGGGTACTGTCCTAGCCGGCTTTACCAAATATAACCCGGACAGTTTTTATTTTCCTATTATTCTTATTAACAACATGTGAATAGCGGCTGATCGGTTTTTTTTATTATGTTTGTCCTTTCTGCTATCCGTTCCAACTATACTACATGCTAGTGTGCTGTGCCTGCCTGAATCCTTAAAAAGAACAACAAAGAGCTTACGATTTTGTTCGTAATTCAATTACGTAAGTTACTGGTTCTTGGTTTTACCCAAATTCCACCTTTCTATATCGAATGACTAAAGAATATTCTTGAGAAGATGAAATTTATCCGTAGGATAGCTTTTGGAGGGGCCTTCCTGTTGGGGGTGTCCAGCCATGCTGGCGCCCAGCAGGCAGACATTGCCAGGCTCCGTCGGTCATTAGGCAGTTCCCCACTGCACCGAAACTTCGTATCTGACACGGCCTATGTAGATATTCTTGACCGGCTTGCAGCTGACTTTTATAGCATTAATGTGGATAGCGCCTTTTACTATTCCAGGGCGGCGCTGGACTATGCCGGCCGAACGGCTTATCTGAAGGGAGAGGCTGAAAGCTGGCGGCTACTGGGAAATACTTATGAGATGGTGGGAGACTTCGGCAATATGCTCTCCAGCTATCACCAATCTGCAGATATCGCGGAAAAGATCGGCAACCCCCGCCTGGCCGCGAAGGCCACCTCCAATATCGCGCTGTTTGAGCTGCAGGATGGAGAATATGACAAGGCGCGGCAGTTAATGGAGCAGGTCATGGCTATTTGCCGGCGTACGGGGGACAGTGCATTGGCGGAGATTGACAACTCCCATCTTTCGGAGCTCACTTATCGCCAGCATCAGTATGATCAGGCGTTGCAATATGCCCGGCGCGCCCTGCAGGCTGCCCGCGCTTTCCATGACGAGTCGGACATTGCCAGCTATACAGACGATGAAGCCAAGGCAATGGTTGGGATGGGTGAGGTCCGGCAGGCCCTGGAACTTTACGGGCAATCGCTTGCTTATTACACGCAGGTAAATGATGGGTTGGGAACCGTCACAACCCAGACGCTCATGGCTCAGGCCTACCTGCAGCTAAAGGATTTCCGGCAAGCCCTCCTTTATGCGCAGTCGTCGCTGGATGGGTCGCGTAACCTGCGCCGTCAGCGGCTGATCAGGGAATCGGTCAAGGTGCTGGCCGACGTATATGAGGCGGCAGCGGATGACCGCAATGCTCTCCGTTATTTTAAATTGTACAAAGATTTTTCCGACAGCCTTTTCAACGATGAGAGCCACAAGCGGCTTTTGGCTGTGGCTGCCGGCTACGATTATGAAAAAAAAGAATCACGGCTCCGCGCGGAACAGGCCGAGAAGGATGCCCGTTATCAGCAGACCCTTCGCATGGATACCGTGAAGATCTCCATCACCGTGCTGGTGATCGTCGTTCTTAGCCTGCTGGCCTTTATTCTGTTCCGAAGCCGTTATGCCAACCGGCGGGTCAATCAGATCCTGCGGGAGAAGAATGAAAAAATAGAGGAGCAAAAGGAGACGGTGGAGCAGCAGGCCGTGCAACTGCTGCTGAATAATCGCCAGAAGGACAAACTTTTTTCCATCATCGCTCATGATCTGCGAGGGCCGTTGAATTCTCTGAAGGGTTTGATGGATCTTCTGAAGGAAAAGCGATTGTCGGAAGAAGAGATCAATTCAATCATGAACGAATTCCGGCGTAATGTTGACCAATCGGCCGAGTTGGTGAGTAATCTGCTGGTCTGGGCCAGCAGTCAGCTGGATGGCATCGTGGCCAATCCTGTAGTGTTGCCGCTGCAACCACTGGTACAAGAGATCCTGGCGCTTTTTTCACACCAGGCCCGTCAAAAGAATATTCTACTTAAGGAAGAGCTGGATCCTGCTGTGTGCGTAGTGGCCGATAAAGACATGCTGCAGGTGGTCATCCGCAACCTGATCAGCAATGCTGTCAAATTCTGCCGGCCGGGCGACAGCGTTACGGTCAGTTATATCCAGTCAGGATCGGAAATAGAAATCTGTATAGCAGATACGGGTATCGGGCTGAGGGAAGATGCACTCGATAAAATTCGGCGGAAGGAAAGCTTTACCAGCTATGGGACGGCAAAAGAAAAGGGGACAGGACTTGGGATGCTGTTATGTCGTGAATTTGCCGAGGCCAACCATGGCCGGTTCCGGATAGAAAGTGAGTGGGGAAAGGGCTGCTGTTGTTTTTGTTCCCTGCCGGCTGCGCCCAAACCTGTGTAAGGATGATGCCGACAGGGCGTTAAGTCGATATTGATTGAAGCGATAAGAAGTCTTAACGGGAAAAATTGGACGAACCCAATTCTTCTTCGATCAAATTGTGGAAAACGACTTCATTCTCCCATATCCAGGCTGGCAACTGTTGCTTGATGATCTTCCAGACACCATCTTCCCGCTGCATTCTGAGTACGATCCGGTTGCCCCGGTCGTCGCTGACATCAACCGTGAAGAGACCTTCCTGCAAACCGTTTGATTTACGGAAATTAAACTCTCTCAACCGGCCTTCGGCCTTTACCAACTTCGTGAACTGAATGTTTCTGATGAACTGTATTTGCATAAGGCTCCCTTTGAATGTATTTGTTATCAATTTGTATGCTACAAATCGGGGGACTTCCTAAAGAATAGTGAATTTTTTACGCAGG
>JAMFSL010000296.1 GCA_026225275.1 Puia dinghuensis | reverse complement strand
GTGTGGCCGTACCCTCGGTCACCGAATCGCCGGGATACTCCAGCACCATCGCCCGGGTGGCCGGCACGCCCGTCGCATGTGCATCGGCGCAGTAAGTATACATGTATGGGGTGAGGCGCATTTTCAGCTGCAGGTATTTCCGGTTGATAGAAGTATAGGGTTCGCCATATAGATAGGGCTGTTTATTCTTCTTCGCCCATCCGCTCATCACCATAAAGACAGGGGTAAAACACTTCCATTGCAGATCGCGGACATAGGTAGAATCACTGCCGCCAAAGATGCCGTCCACATCGCCCGTCGCCGCATTTTGGGCAGACAAACCCGATCCGATAACCGTCGGGATGTGAAACCGGATATATTCCCAACTGCCGGACTGATCTCCCGTCCATACCGTCGAATATCGCTGGGTGCCGGCCCAGCCCATCACGCTCCACACAAACCCGCGGGCATCACTGTTGCGCTCGATTCCTTCATAGGCTGCCTTACAGGCATCGAGGGCAAATTTATAGCCCGGTCCCACCCAGGCGACGTCCAGTTTGGCCACCCTGGACCCATATTCGCCGACCTCCCTGGCGATCTTATCGACGCCGCTCTCGGTCCAAAGGCCGGTATAAAATCCGCGTTTATGTAATTCCGTGACGGTCGAGTCGAGCTTGGTATAGCCACACCCATAGCCATCATTGGGCAATATCCAACCGCGCGGCATCTCGTTGGCCACATATTGATCAGCGACCAATTTGATGACGTCAGGGGTGGTACCGTTGATTCCTGAACCCTTATAATTTTTGGTATCGTCACCTTTGGCGCCGCGGTTATAGCAATTGGCGTCACCCATACTGAGGCCCCAGCGAGGCATCAGGAAGGGGCGGCCGGTCATTTCGGTATATTCATTCAAAATGGCCTTCAAATCCGGGCCGTAGAAGTAAAAGCAATCGAAGCGATTTTCGTTATGGGTAAATCGGAGGGTGTCTTTGAAGGAGTAGGCCCCGGCATCGAACGTATTCCGGAAAGCACCATACCCCGCAGTCGACATATAGAATGGCGCCGGATTAGGACGGCCGCCGTCATCCCAGCCGCCTCCTTTTTCGATGAGGATATTTCTATTGCGATGTGAAAAATAGCCGTTTTGCATGCCACCGCCATAAAAGTATTCCCCCGGCTGACGTTTCATCGTTTGAGTGGTACTTGCGCCAAACGACAATGGCTCGGTCTCCTCCCAGATCGGAACCCTATTTTCGGCATCATACATGGCAAATCTTACCGGCGCCTTGTAAATTCTTAGCACGCAGGCCCTGCTGTTCAACTGATAGTATGCTCCCTTATCCGTAGCAACGACCGAGGCATTTTTTATGCTATGGTCCGTCACGATGTCATCGCCGGCAGGGTCCGTATATTCACCTTCCGGTGCCATCCAGATCCTGACAATGCTGTCGGTATAAAAAATCACTTTAAAGCTGGTCTGCCCTGCACCGATATCGGATTCACTTCCATTTTGTTTGAAGCTTGTCAGGTTACCGACGGCGGTTTTTCCGGCATAGATCGTCGTCACCAGTTGGTCATTGCGTGGATTTTCATCTCCTGTTTCCCGGATGCTGAATTTTAACCGGTGAGCCGCCAGGTCGGTCAGGTCGCAAGCCGGGAATCGGAGGATCACCTTCTCACCCGGGGCGATGCCCGGATCGCCGGCAGGAAAAGCGGCTGTTATTTCCCGCTTCCCATCGATGGCACAGAGCGCGGTAAACCCGGATTTGATCACATTACTGCCGCTGTTTCTAATGCTGACCGCCAGTACATCACTGCTCCCGAACGTATTGTTGGTCTCAGTATGCGATGTCAGCGATTCGATAGCCAGGTCGTTATGATAAGCCTCGGCCAGCTCGATGTCATCGATCATCCAATACCAGCTGTAATAGCCACGCCAATAAAACCTGATAAAGACGTGCGCCTGATTGGCCGCCACGCTGCTGATGTTGAGCTCCTGGCTGAGGGGTGTGAACATATCCCTGGCGGGCGGCGCATCGTTCATCACATTGAAATCTTTCCATTTTTCACCGTCCGTGCTGACACCGACATATAACCCGGCGCTATCGCCTGCCGCCGCGGCGTTATACCTGAACGTCTGCTTGAATCGCAAGATCACCGAAGACTTCCCCGAACAATTGATACCGCCGGTTTGCATCCAGGTGTTCGGATGCCAATGATGCCTGATCCAGCTGTCCTGGTCTTCATCGACAAAATAACCTGCCTGGAATTGCAAGTGGTACCCGCGGCTCGTTGAAGCGATAGGGGGCGCCTGTTGCTGATACTGATACGAACCCGGATAAGGCTGGTTGGTCACCACCCATTCGAGGCCCTGACCGCTGCTGTCGACATTTTTCCAGCCTTCGGGCAATTGTTTCTTTTTAAAGGTCTCGGTCCAAAATACCTTATTATCCGGCGCCTGCTTGTCCGTCGGCGCCTGCTGGGCAAATGCGTTTCCCATCAAAAAGCAGCAAAGGCCGCCCAAAAAAAACTTTTTCATGTTGACTGATCGACTGGTGATTGATTTAAGCTTTTAACCGCGACAACGAGATCTCTTTCGGCGCGGAATGCTGGTTGAAAATATCTTTGATGGTCAGCACGATGGTATATTTTTTCTTATCGACGGACAGGCCCGGGACGGATAACACTTTCGACCTGATCTCGGGTCCATAACCAGCGCTCGAAGCCACCGGTACCGAAGCCGACCCCCCGGCGTCAAAAATTTTCAATTCATAGGCCAGCTGAGGTGCGGCAGAATCTGCGATAGACCAGTTGACGTGAACGGTATTGTCCTCCAAATCGTAGTAAGCGCCGAGATCGTAGATCTTTCCACTGCTGAACACCGGGGGCGCCGCCCGATGGCGGACGGGAAAGGTTTTCTTATGTCCGTTGACCATGTCTTGTCCACAAGAAGTCAGGCTGATGCCGTCATCTTCATAAGCTGCGGAATTCCAGTTGCCTTCTCCGGCGTCGCTGTTGATGGAATCGGGCTGGCTCCAACGTCCGTCCGCCAATAATTTCCAGTAACCCCGGTAATTGGTCGTCCGCGCATGTTTGGTATCGTCAGCAAAATTTTCCAGGAAACTGGAGATATGGCCTTTCAGGAAGGCATTTTCCTCAGGCACGGCGAAGGTGACATAGTGCCGCCATTTGTTGTTCGTATGATCATAGATGAAATACGCTACGGCTGTTGTCTTGCCCCCATCCCACCAGCGCCTCACCACATTGGTATACC
>JAMFSL010000043.1 GCA_026225275.1 Puia dinghuensis | reverse complement strand
GCCGCTGTTAGTATAAGCCCCGGAACTAGCCAGACTGTCTTTAAAGGTCACGCTATCCCCTGTATAGGTGTAATAGACGTAGGAATTATAGATTTGATCATTGGTAGAATCTTCGATCAACCGGTTTTGTTGATCATAGCGGAAGAAATAAGTGGCAGGCGGAATAATGTTTTGCGGCGCGGGAATCTGAAGGCTGGCGGAGTAAGGCAACGTAGCAGAGGTCGTATACTGAAAAGAATAGACCATAATTTCCTGCGTGATCAATGAATTATAAGGGCTATCGTCCAACTCGGATGTATATTGGGTAAGTTGGGTCCCGTTATACGTAAAGGTCTGTATGTTACCACAATGGCAGCTGGGATAATAGATGGTTATACTTTTTAGACCGGGGGCGCGGTCACTGCTTCCGGATGAGCTTTTCTTACATGAAAGGAATAGGCATACGGCGATAAAGAAGAGGAGAGTTTTGGTCATCAGTCAAATATATAAAAATAAGGCCACACCAAAAATGGCGCGGCCTTGACCCTTAAAACAACCTGTCGCAAAACTTAAGTATCGTAAACGCTTAGCGTATTTCTCTTTTTCTAAAATCGTTTCTCTTTTTTCTCCATCCTCTTCTCTTTCCCGAACCGCTTCTCTTTCGCGGCGACCGCTTCGCTGCGGGTATCATATAATAGTACTACCCGAGTGTAGTAATGTAACTACAAACGTATAGTTTTTCGACTTATTTCAAAATAAAAAGAAAAACCGTTGAAAATGAGCCTAATACCTCAAAACGGTCGGCCGGGGTATGGCGGTCAGTCGGCCCGGAGCCTGTAGCCCAGTCGGCCGGGGGGATATGCAGTCGGCCGGGGGCATGGCCAAAATGGGGGGAAAAGAAAAACCTCCAAGGTTACTCGGAGGTTTATCATCGAAAATTGGATCAAAGCTTTTAAAGGGTCAACAGATGGGGAAGGGTCAAGGCCTGATCGAGGGTGCCATAAAACCAAAAACGTATTTTTACTACCATGCCACGCCCCCCAAACCGGAACCCATCCAATAGCGGAAAACCTCAGGGTAATCGCTGAAGGAAGACCAGGGGCCGCCTAACCCGACCCTTAAGCCGTCGGATCAACCGATGCGCCCAGCTTATTATCCGCAAAAAATTTATCTCTAAACGCGCCGAAATCCTCGGCAAGTGACGTCGTATCGGCCAGGCTCGAATCGACTTTCTCCTCGAGGTCGGGCAACTTATCATTCAACAGTTCGACCCCAAGCGTTATGTTGTGCGCCGCTATCTGAGATAATTTTTTCAGCACCGAAGTCTGGCTTTTTTGCAAATCTTCCAACTCACGCTGGATCTTATCCATTAACTCTAGTTTTTGCATTTTGTCCATAACGTAAAACCCCTTGTAAATAGGATTCAGATGATCCGATGCAAAAACCGAACCGCGCTACGAATATCCGTCATCAGGGCCGTTTCGCGAGACCAATGAAAATAGGATGGCTATTTGCAAGACAAAACTGAATCGTAGAATCTTACTGAATCGGGTAGTTGGAATCTATATTTATCGGCATAATCTTGCGTCAGCAGCATAAAACCGCCGGATGGAGATTTTACCGCATAGACGACCGGAAATTGCTGCTGTTCGAAGTTCTCAAAGCGGACGCAAATGCATCGTTTGCGCTTCTGGGGCAAAATCGGTAATTTGCTTTATGAGGCCTTATTTTCTAACCCCCTTCCTTCTCCTTTTCTTTTATGCCTGTTCTTCCCCCAGCGGGAAAACCGTGACGATAGCCACGACCAACAAGCCAGTTCAGTCGGGGCAGCCGGTTCAATCAAGCCCAACAGATTCACCCGCTCTTGCGGCAGAACCTTCGCCACCTGTCCAGTCCGCCGCACAAAGAGCCGCTATCGACTCCCAAATAAGGAAGGAAAGCACTCTTTCCCTCGGACAGGCGGACATGACAATTCCACCATTTGGCCTTGAAAAAGTAGAAGCAGCAATCGAAAAGCTGCGATCTGTAGACGATTCCAGTGGCGAAGGCTTCACGATAGCGCTAAGCGAGAATATTTACACGTCCTATTCGCTAAATGAAAAATTCACCTATAACATGATTCACGCGGAGGACTATAGCCAGATGTGCGATATGCTACCGGAACGAACCAACGAAACTGGTAGGATCTATGGCCAATTGAGCGATTTTTTTGGTGAATACAAGTGGAGCGACCGGCAGAGAACATTCTTTAGTGCCCATAGGGATTCGGTGGAGCAGCTCATGAAGGTGTCATCGACAAAGACGGCGAGATAGGGATGAACTTTCTTAATGTTGTCGTCTCCATTAATGCCAAGGAAATGATACCCTATCTTATTGATACCTATCATAAGAACAACGGGAATCACTACATCCTTACGACGCTGATGCTGCTAATGAGAAACAATCAATATCCTGAGTTCATGCAATCTTCTTCTTACAAAAAATTATACAACCAGAATACAGATACCTACTCTGCTTTTCTTGTCTACAACAAGGCAAACGAGGATCTCATCATAAAAAGAGCAACCGATTTTTTTAATGGCTCGTCTCAACCATAGCATCTGTTTGCTTATGGCTGGCTTTGCGGCCATCCTTGCATCACCTAAACATCCCGCCGGTACTGCACATAAGCCACAGTCTGCACGATCTGCGGAGGCACACGCTGTACAAGCGGCGGTTGCTCCGCAAGTCAACAGCAGTTTTGTGCTGGTTCCAAAGGGAAGGTATGAGGTCGGCAGAAGGGGCAACTTGGAAAATCCGCTTCGAATCGTTCAGGTAGATAGTTTCCGAATCGCAGTCTATGAGACGACTAACCGTCAGTTTGCTGCTTTTATAAAAGCTACAGGCTATGTGACAGATGCGGAGCGGCGGCATAATGCCATGGTGTTCTATCCGGGGCTTCCGGAATTCAGTTGGATCCGGGATAGTACCGCCTATTGGCGATGGCCTAATGGCATCAACCGCGGAGATATCAGCAATCGAATGGACCATCCCGTCACCTGCATTAGCTACCGGGACGTTAAAGCCTATTGCAACTGGGCGAATGTCAGGTTGCCCACTCTCGAAGAGTGGGAAATCGCCTGCCGGGCAGGAACCCACACCGACTATTTTTTTGGAAGCGCAGACAGTCGGATTGGAGAGTATGCCAACATCTGGCATGGTCACGATCATATGAAGGCAGACCATGGCGATCAGTATATGTACACAGCGCCCGTTGGCAGTTTCAAACCGAATCCATGGGGACTATACGATATGTACGGCAATGTATTTGAATTCTGTATAGGCAAACTATCGCCATCGGAAAGCCCGACCGTAGCTCATGGCCGTGGCGGCTCCTGGTGGTGTAGCAAAAATTCCTGTCACTCTTTTAACTCCTATAGCATCGGCAAAGTCAGCGTTTACGCATCCTTTAGTAATCAGGGATTCCGCGCGGTAAAATCCGTCTCCTACGCGGCAGCGAAGTAGGGGAGAGTCGGAACGGTTACTTATTTTCATTGATCCGGAATTACGTTGCGGAATGTAGTAAGCTGCCCACTAGGTTATGAAGTGCCTCGAGGGATCCCAACTGGTCAAAATGGATGAGATGGCTAATAAATGTATCCGGATCCTGCGCCTTGATATCAAAGGGCTTCAATTGCGCAATCGGGAAATCCTTGAGATTGAACGTGACGATGACATGGGCGCCCGCTTCGATGGCGGCGGCAAGGACATGCCTGTCGTCCGGATCGGGCAAGGAAAGCGCTGTGATCAAGGTTTCATACCCCTCAATATTGGCATCCGGGAAGGCGGAATTCATTGCCTGCTTTGTTCGTTCCAGTTTTTCCCGGTCAAGGTCTTCCCTGTTCAAGAGTAGGTTACCGACCCACTCCTCCTGGATCAACTCGGTCCATTTCGGCTGGTAGAGGTCGGCACTCGCCAGACGGAGCAGAATATCCCGCAATGGAGCCGGATAAAGAACATTCGCATCCAGTAAAGCGGTGAAGCCGGGGGAATGAATCATTAATAACCCAAATTAAGGTCCTGCGCCTGTTTCGCTAAGAAATCCAGCTGTTTCGTTTGGTTTTCCTTCAATTTAGTCTTGTAGGCTAACATATCCTGCAACGCGATCCGCCGGTGCGCCCCCACTTTGCTAAAAGGAATTTGCCCCTTTTCCAGCAATTTGACCAGATGCGGCCTGGAGACACGGAGCATTTCTGCCGCTTGCTGCGTGCTGACCTCGGCATCGGAAGAAAGTAGCGTGACCGACTTCCCTTCGGCCATATTATCGAGTATGTCAACGAGCATCTCAAGCGCCGGCTTCGGGATCCGCAAAACAACATCCTTGGCGGCAAGGGTTATATTCAGGCATGCTATGCAGGTTTTATCGTCGAGCGGGGTTGCCCGGAGCTCGGCCATCGAAGACCTGGCCATCTCCTGGTCCTCTTTTGTCGTTTTTTCCAGTACCGTTTCCATACACTTGAATTTTGTTCCCTTAAAGATACGTAATCGAAACAAACGAAACAAGTGAAATAAATGAAATTATGCTAATAGTATAATCTATTTTAAGAAGACAGTATTTGATAGTCTCGATGAGGCGATACCGTTAATGACGAATTTGAAGAATTTATATCACGGCGTTCGTTGGAAGGAAAGCAACTGCTTTTAAAGACCGAGTTCGAACTTGGACTCACCTATAACGGAGGTGTACTTCGAACCGCTGCGATCAATCCTGCGCTTATCGATAACTATCTGAGGATAAAAGACTTCGGGCTGCTTGAAGTGGAGTAACCCGACTACTTATTAACAAATTCATACAGTTGTAACGTGTCCGGGAGTCGAACCTAACTACAAGCTATTTCGCAGCGGCGAAATATTCCTTCATCGTGATCTTTCCGCTCATCAGCTGGATATACAGCATGTCGTGTCCGGCCTTCGATGATTTTATCGCGTTGACTACTTCTTTGTCGAAAAATAACTGTTTGATTAAGCTTTTCATGGTCTGAGTTCTTTTATGAACACAAAGGTACGACCGCATCGCAGGCATACATAGACAACTTATGAGGTTTGTCATCATCTCAAACCGCCTCACGGAACTCAGAATGCTTTAATAATTAGCTGTTTAAAGAGGTAAAAGACATGAAGTCTACGTCCATTTACCTGAAGTCTACGTCATTTACGTGAAGTCTACGTCCATTTAGTTGTTGGGCAGAAAACCCATGAACGAGTGCGGAGAAATCGATAACCGCGGGTCAACCGGCACCGGCACTTCGCTTAACATCAACTCCAGGCAGGCCTCTCCTTCCTTGATATCCCAGAGGTAAAGAATACCGTCGTTGGCTGGTTTGATCCAAACCTCCGGCAGCATCGTCTCCAGCAGGCCATTCCAGCAGGCATCCTGTAGCTTTTCCATGTCGGAAAGACGCCGGTTCGCAGGATCATCGTTTGTAGGAACCCAGTTTCCCGCGAGAAAATGGGTGCCGGTCATCAACAGGACTTCCACCTGAGTATAATTCTTGGCCATAACGGGGGTTATGCTTAACACAACGTTAAAAAAGGAGTTTATATTGCATTTTTCCTGGCTAACTCTTGGCCCACCTCCTCCTGATATATATCACCGCCTCCCGCTCCTCCTTATTCTTCGGCTTCGCCACCGCCAGATACCGAAGATAATACTTCTTCGCCAGCGTCATATTATGCAACTCCGTCTCCGCGATCCGCCCGCACGCATACAACGTCGTCGGATCCTTGAAAAGATAATACGCCGTATCATAACTCGCGATCGCCGCCTTATACTCCTTCAGCCCCTCATGATGATTGGCCCCCAACGCCTCATGATTGGCCCCCAACTCATCATAATACCACTCCGCCGTTGGCGCGATCGCCATCGACAGGCAGATGCGCAGCAACGAATCACTGACCGCGTATTGATGAAGCTTCCCGTACGACCCTGCCTCATAATAGTAGACCTGCTCATTCTGCAACCCGATCTCCAGCATATGATCACAGGCATGGATACACTGCGGATATTGCTTCAGATCGTAGTACGATAGCGCCAGCCATGTCAGCGCCTGCGTAGCCGGTTCGTCCGTCGACACCAGCCGTTCCCCCGGAACAATCGCCGCCGCATAGTCCTTCGCAAAAAAAGCCGCCTTCACCCGCACCTTCAATAGAGAGGTATTCATCGAATCCTTCACCAGCCCGAGATCCAGGATACTATCCGCCCGCTGATAACTCTGACGGCCTATCAGCAGCTCCGCCAGCCCCGTTATCGTCCGGACATCCCCCGGCGCCATGCTGTAAGCCTGCTCGAAATAGCGCAGCGCCGTATCCGGCCGTCCGCGCCTGGCGGATAGTTCCCCCATCGTCCGCCACCAGGCTGCACGCTCCGGTTGAAGCGCTACCAACCTCGCCGCATATCCCACCGCCTCTTCCGATTCGTCATTGCCTCGGAGCAGCACCAGGTAATGTAAGGCCGCGATATTGTTCGAATCCAGTTCCAGGATATGCCGGTAACAGGTCGTCGCAGCCAGAGCGTTGTCATTCATAAAATAAGCGTATCCCGCATAACTCAGCAGCGGCACATCCGCCGAGTCCGCCTCCAGCAGCGGCGACAGATAGGCGATCGCCTCGTCAAACTGCTGGTTCTGGAAAAGGTCCATAATGGCATTCTTGCTGTACAAGTCCGGCTGCGCCGTGAGACGCGTCGTCACCGATTGCGTGTCACCGACCCGCTGCGCCTTAACGCCATAAACCAGTAGTATGCCGGGAACAAAAATCAAAGCGATCTTTCCAAAAATCAAAGCGATCTTTCCAAAAAACAGAGCAATTTTTCTCATATAAAAAGGGAGTAAGCCCGAAAGATGCAGCCTAAACCATTTTCCATAAAAAATCTTTTGGCCGCCGCTAGCACTTCGTCGGAGCTGCTTCGCCACGCTCCTCCTCGTTCGTAACCTTCGCTACGCTCGGTTATGTGCGCGGCCGGGCGGTGCTACGCGGTGCGCACCGCCAAACTTTAAAGAGGATCCGCAGCCGGCGGCGGAATCTTCTTATAGTACCACGTATAGCTCGTACTATCCGGAATCCGCGGCGCTATCCATAAAGTATCGTGATTGATCCCGTGATTCACGGCACTATCCATTCCCCCCCCACGGAGCAGCACAAGGAACAAAGTGTCGCCCAACAACGGCTGAGTGGTAATGTACCAATATCCAGTATTCATTACAGTAGTGTCACCATGTATCAGCTGATAGTTGCCTTCCAACCGAAAGCTCAGCATCAGCTGATCTCCCGTACTGGCCGGAGTGATCGAATCGCCCGGGGAACCAGGGACCGCGCCCAACTTCACCGCATACACCCAGTTCCAGGCCCCATCCAGCGCCGTTGTTTCCGCCGTCGTATTATCAGTCGAAGAATTACCATTATGTTTTTTGCACCCACATACAAGGACAAGGCAGGTCAACCCCAAAAACACCCGTAAATAAGTCATAAAGATCGGTTTTGGATGTTGACAGCCCCGCCGCCGACACCGTTGCATCCCGCCGCCGGTTAACAGAAAGGTAACCTTGCAGGATTAATAAATTTAAACACTAATAATTTTAGTATTTTTGTGTCTTAAACCTAATTTTATGAACCAGTTCGGAGGAAGTTGGACGGATGAAAAAATGGAAATCATTGTTAAGTATGCAGGAGCATATTTGACAATTATGAACAAGCAATCTTGGGTTCGGACGATTTATTTCGATGGGTTTGCCGGGTCGGGCTTCATCGAGCATGAAGAATCGGAGTTGACGAAAAAAGGAACAGCTTTACGAATCCTAGATTTATCCTATCCAAACTGCAGAGCTCTTGTGTATATCGATCCATACGGAATGTCAATTAACTGGTCATCAATTGAGAGTTTAAAAGGGCTGGGTGTAGATTTATGGATCTTAGTTCCAACTGGATTGGGTGTTAACCGAATGCTTATCAATGATGGAAAGATATCCGATTCTTGGTTGCAAAAACTTGAAAATTTCCTTGGCTTTTCCAGAGAAGAAATAATGAAGCATTTCTATAAATCGCTTACACGACAAACTCTTTTTGGAGAAGAAACAAATATTCAAAAAGAAAAAGACGCCGCTCTATTAGCTGGCGAACTATATGCTCGAAAACTTAAAGAAGTCTTTTCTGATGTTTCCAAGCCATATGTTATGCGTAACTCACAAAATTCAATTATGTATCATTTTATGATGGCGGCAAACAATAAATCAGCGATTAAAATTGCGAATGAAGTAATTGAACCAAAATACAAACTCTGATGGCACAATCCAGTATAGAATGGACCGAAATGACATGGAATCCTACAACCGGCTGTACCAAAATCTCCGCCGGCTGTAAATTCTGTTATGCGGAAGTCATGTCCAGACGCTTGCAAGCAATGGGGCTTGAAAAATATGAAAATGGATTTAAGGTGACTATGCATGATAGTGCAGTGAACATTCCGTATAGTTGGAAAGGATCTAAACTGGTTTTTGTAAACTCAATGAGCGACCTGTTCCACCCTGAGGTATCCATAGCATTCATTCAACGTGTCTTTCAGGTGATGAATGATACACCTCAGCACACTTATCAGGTTTTGACCAAACGGGCAGAAAGACTATTTGAAATACATCATTTATTAAATTGGTCCGACAATATTTGGATGGGAGTATCAGTCGAGGATGAACGCGTAATGGATCGTATCGATCTTTTAAGGCATACAAACGCAAAGACAAAATTCCTGTCTTGCGAGCCATTAATTGGCCCATTGCCCAAGTTACTATTAAACAATATTGATTGGGTAATCGTAGGCGGAGAAAGCGGCAAAAAATCGAGACCCATGAATGAAATGTGGGTTTGGGACATCATGCAACAGTGCCGAATGCAGGAAGTACCCTTCTTCTTCAAACAATGGGGTGGAAAAAATAAGAAAAAGACAGGCCGGCTGCTGGGCGGTCAAACCTATAATGAAATGCCGGTTCGGCTCTCCGCGTAAAAAATTGTCGGCCCCATCCCCACGGCCGCCGCGGCCGCTCATCGTATCAACACAACCGTCCCCTTCCTTTCAAACGCTCCACCCGTCGGACACTGCATCTCCACAAAATAAACATACACCCCCGCCGGCGCCGGCCGCCCATTCGCCGTCCCATCCCATCCCGCATCCACATCCGCCGGATAAAAATGATCCCGCTCGAACACCTTCTCCCCCCACCGGTCAAAAATCACCAGGTGATTCACCTGGGAAATCCCGAGAATATTCCACCGATCGTTATGTCCGTCACCATTCGGGGTAAAAGCATCAGGAATCCTCAGCTTAGACTCATCACACAGCAGACTGACCACCACCGTATCGCTCGCCGCACACCCGTCAGGCCCCGTCACCGTCGCGATATAAGTCCTCGGCTCCAGGGGAGTACACACCGGCTGCGCACAGTCCGTACAGGAAAGATAACTCGCCGGCGTCCATAGCCACGTGGCCACATCCCCCGTCGACTCCCCCATCAGCGTCACCGACAAAGCCGCCTGCACCGTCACATCCGGACCCGCACTCACCGTCGGCTGCGGCAGCAAATCTACCACCACCGCCACCGTATCCGCAAAACACCCCAACGTATCGCTGCCCACCACCTCCACCCTCATCGAATCCACCGGCCTGGCCACCGGCGCCGCAATATCCGTCGCACTCAGCCCCCCCGTCGACCCGATCCACGTATACCGCTCCGCCCCCGACGCCTGCAACACCACACTCTTTCCCGGACAAAGCGCCGACGAATCCGGTGTCACGCTCACCGTCGTACGCTGCACCACCCCCACCATAATACTCTCGCTACCCGTACACCCGATATCATCCGCCACCGTCACCGTATATAAGGTACTCACCGCCGGCGTCGCCACCGGCTGCGCAACATCCACCGCACTCAACCCCGTCGCCGGCGTCCAGGAATAGGTCGCCCCGCCACTGGCCACCAGCGTCACCTGTCCATTTAAACATATCGTCGCCGATGGCGGCGTCACCCAGGCGATCGGCGGCGCATGCACCTCCACCGCCACCGTAGCAGCAGCCGCCGCCGCACACCCCACGGTATCAGTCACCACCAGCCGCGCCGTATAGGTCCCTGGAACTGTATACACATGCACAATCGTCGAATCAGCCGCGCCACTCGCACCGCCGCCCGTCGCGTCCGCCCCGGTCGTCCCCACCACCCCATCCCCAAAATCAAAAGCATATCCCTTCACCTCTTTGTCCACCGTAGCCGACAACGTATCCGCCTGCCCCACACACAATGCCGTCCGCGTCTCCGTCAACACCGCCGACGGCTCCTTCACGATCACCGAATCCTCGGTCACCAACGTCTGCCCCGCCCCATTCACCGCCGTCAGTGTCACATAAAAAGTCCCCGGCTGCGCATACACATGACTGGGACTCACCACCGTCGACGTCTCCCCATCCCCGAAATTCCAAAGTACAGAAACATAATTCACCGACGTATTCGTAAACTGCACCGTCATCGGCGGACAACCACCCGATGAGACGTAGGAATCATTCATCCTAAAGGCATTATTAAAAGGTTGTATGACCATCGTCAGCGTCGCCGTCGACACACAGCTCCCCGTCCCATCCTGCGCCGTCAGCGTCACCAAATACGTCCCCGGGCTCGTATAGACATGCGCAACCGATCCCGCCTGCGTAGACGTCCCGCCATCTCCGAAGTTCCAGCTGTAGCTCACCACCCCCACGGCCCCATATACATTCGAGGTATTAATGAAATTCGCCACACTACCTAGTGGAAGCGTATTTCCCCCACCACTATAAAACCCCGCCTCGGGCCCGTCCACGGTCACCTCCTGCGACTGCGACCCGCTGCCCCCATAAGCGACCCCCGTCGGATTGCCCGACCCACAGCCCGCCGCATCCGTAACCGTCAGCGTCACCGTATAAACCCCCGGACTCGCATAGACATGAGAGGTCATCCCCGCCTGCGTCGACCCCGTCCCATCCCCAAAACTCCACGCCCAGCTGGTGATCTTATCCCCGCCCCCCAATTGCGCCACACCCTGCAGCACCACCGGCAGCTGATAACAACGGTCGTCCTCGGTGATGGTATACCCCGCCGTCACACTGGCGATCGCCAGCGGAATGATATTACTCGTGTCCGCACACCCGATGTAATCCGAAGTGGTGATGACCCGCAATCCGCTTTCGCCAACCTGGAAGTCATCCAAACTATAATTCAACGTATTGCCTGACTGATTTCCATACCCGACGTCGCCCAGATAATTCGTGCTGTCCCCATATTCGAAATGTACACTGTATTCAAAAATGCCGCTGATCGCCGGATTATTCGCGATCACCAGTTGCACCGCCAGCGTCCCGTCCGGACAGACCGTCGCCGAACTGGCGCTGAGCTTTGGCCGCTGGTGCATCAATATATAGACCGAGGCGTTCGTGCTGCTCGAACAATTGCTATTACTGGCGGTGACGAACACACTATAAGCACCATTAGCCGAATACGTGTGCGTCATCGTCGTTATCGTGCCCGCCGTCGTCGCCGTCGCCCCGTCACCAAAGTTCCAGCTCAGCTGCGTCGCATTCGTCGCATTGACCGTAAAATTCACGACGGCCCGATTCCCCAGACAGTTATACGTCGGCGCAATATTGACCGTCGGCGACCCCAGCACCGTGATATAGCTGCTCTTCGTCACCGTTTGCGTACAGGCTGCATTCGATACATTCAGCGTGACCGGGTATACGCCGGGCGCGTAATAGGAATATGTAGCCGTGCCGGCCGATCCGTTGCCTCCGCCATCCCCAAAGCTCCATTCCGTAAAGGTCGGATTGCCGGTCCCCTGATCGCTGAAAGTAACCATCTGGCCCACGCAGACAGTCGTCGGAGTCGCGGAGAAACTGTAATTCAGCGGAGGGGAAATGATCGTGGGAATGATGTTCGAGACACCCTTGCACCCATTCACATCCGTCCAGTTCAGCAACGCGCCATATTGGCCAACGACACTATAGGTATGCGTCGGCGCCAGCGCCGTCGACGTCCCCCCGTCCCCAAAACCCCAGGTATACGACGCCAGCCCCGCCGTCGAGGTGATCGCAAAAGACTTCGTCAGCGACCCGCCACAGGACGCCTCTGGCTGGTTGTCGGTTTCATAGATACTGTAACTCGGCGCAGTGATGGTTACGAGTTCTAGTTCGGAAGCGTAGCACCCCCACGTATTTCCCACAGTCAGCTCCACCTCATACCCCCCATTCGCGTTATAAACCGTCGAATTCGTCGGTCCCCCGGTGGCCGTGCTCGACGGATAGCCATAATAGTTAAAGTTCCAATTCCAGGTGGTCACCCCCGGCGTATGATCCGTAAAATCAACCGTGACCGGCGCCCCGCATTTTCCCTGGATCGCGGAGGTGAACGGGACAGGCACGGGCAGCGGATTCACGGTAAAGCTCTTCGTCACCGCCTGCGGACAGGTGCCATATATATTCGACAACGTGATCGTATGCGTACCGGCAATTCCGTAGTAGAAGAGGTCCTGAAAGTTGCTTTGCGTCACCCCATCCACCGTCCACGTCCGGCTGGTGGGCGCCGGAGTGCTCTCGTCATTGAAGGTCGCCTCGCCGCCCTGACAAATGGCCGGAGGCTCGCTGAAATTCGTCGAGTAGTTGGCCACATCCAGCAAATTCGGCTGGACATCCGTCGTTACACAGCCTTCGCTGCTCGTCACCGTTAACGTCACCGTATAAGTGCCGGCCGTGGAATAAGAATATGTCGGATTCGCCGCCGTACTGCTGCCCCCATCCCCAAAGCCCCATTGGTAGCTCAGCGTTCCCGGCCCCGTACTCGTATTCGTAAACGTCTCCGGGGCAGTCACCGTACACAACACCTGTTGGCCTGTCGTGAAAGCCGCCGTCAGCCTGGGTAAGACCGTCACGGAGTTCGACAGGGCCTTCGTGCTGCTGCACCCGTCCGCATCGATCACCGTCAGGCTGGTCACATAGGTACCCGTCGCCGTATAGACATGGCCGGCCGCCGCGCTATACACCGTTTCCGTACCCCCATCCCCAAAATCCCAGAGATAAGAGGAAAGGGGGCTGCTCCCCGCCACCGCCGTACTCGTAAAATCAATAGGGTTGGGCGAACAGACTTTAGTCACACCCGTCGTGAAATTAACCGTCGGCGGCTGATCGACAGTCACCGTCCCCGTCGTCGTCGATGACCGGCCCCCATCCTGAACAGTAAGGGTCACCGTATAACTGCCCGGCGCAGTGTAGATCGCCTGGGGATTTGTCGCCACAACAGTATTGCCATTACCCAGATCCCAGTGGTAAGTGGCGGCGGCGCTTGCTCCCGTAGTTTCATTAGAAAAATGCACGACCAGCGGACTGCACCCCGTTGTCCGGTCGGCAGTAAAGGCTGCGAAAGGCTGCGCTATAAGTGTTAAACTATAGCCAATCGATAGGATAGTGAGTAGCAAAGCTCTGGTCATAGGTCGCAGGGGGTCTGCCTGGCGTCCGCGGGGGCGCTATCTTACCCGGTCGCCAGTCAGTAATCTACAAATAACGGTAAAATTGGCCGGTTATTTGAATAAGGGTAAACTGACCCACAAGACAAGCCTGAAATGACCAATGCCCAATCCGCCGGGATCCTCCTTTACCGTTGGACCGCCGGCACCCTCGAGGTATTCCTTGTCCACCCCGGTGGCCCCTTCTGGAAAAATAAGGACGCCGGCTGCTGGAGCATACCCAAGGGCGAATTCGACAATGCCGAACCGGCGCTGGATGCCGCCATCCGCGAATTCCGTGAAGAGACAGGCTTTGCGTTAAAAGGACACTTTCAGGCATTGAGTCCTGTCCGGCAAAAAGGCGGCAAACGTATTTTTGCCTGGGCCCATCCCGGCAATCTCGACCCCTCGGCTATTGTTAGTAATACGTTCGAGCTCGAATGGCCCCGCCGCTCCGGCAAGCTCCGGCAATTCCCGGAAGTCGATAAAGGAGGCTGGTTCACCCTCGCCGCCGCCCGCGAGATCATCAACCCCGCCCAGATCGCCTTCTTAGAAGAACT
>JAMFSL010000295.1 GCA_026225275.1 Puia dinghuensis | reverse complement strand
TTTTGGTTCAGGCTGGCTGGTTATTTTAAAAAACCATTTAAGTAATTCAAAATCGTTGTTGTTTGCATCATCAGGCTCACATGCCCCTGCGAAGGAACAATGGCCAAATGCGATTTTGGCATCGGTCCCATATCAGCAGATACACCACCTCCCAATAGTTGATACGTTTTTATCAACTCAATTTTGTCCAGGCCATCATTGTCGCCCGAAATGAGCAATACTGGCGAAGTGATTTTTGCAATATTGGAGTCACCCATGTTGAATGGCGTAGCAGCAAAAGCAAACATCTGTTCTAAGTACCTTGTCCATTTTGTTTTGTCCGGGGCTACAGCATCGTATGCCGTATGGAAAGGCGTATTCGTAAAAAATTCAGGTTTGAAATTTTTAAAAGCATTAGTTACTTCGGGCCGCCAACCATTACTTTTATAAGTAGAAGAAATGATCACTAATTTTCTTAACCGTTTAGGGCTTTGTACAGCAAACTGGTAAGCCACAGAGCCACCCATACTATATCCCGCAACATCTGCACTGTCTATTTTCAGGTAATCCATCACTTTTTCTACATCATTTGCTAAAGTAGTAATCGATAATTCTCTATCTGAATACGGCGAATGCCCATGTCCCTGCATTTCTATTGCAATTACTTTCCTGGTTTTTGACAGCTCAGGTATCAATTGTCCCCAGTTCATATCAATTGTATAAAAAGCGCCATGCAGTAAAACTAAAGGCCTGCCCTCACCATATACTTCGTAATAAACATTGATGCCATTAACAGGTGCGTAACCGCTGTTGGAAGGCTTGATCTGTTGCCCGCTTGATGAAGACCCTATAAACATAATTGCAATTAGAAGTATTAATCTAAAAGGATTATATGTTTTGAGTAAACTTTTCATAACGCTGTTTAAATTTCAATTTATTGATAATGGGAAGCAGTCAATTACTAGCCCCTTAGTTTTGGATCAAATTCCACGATCCATTCAATACCGTATTTGTCTCTGAAACAACCAAAATATGAACCACCCCAGGGACTATCGCCAATAGGCCCTTCTATTTGTCCTCCTGCTGAAAGCCCATTAAATAATTTGTCTGCTTCTTCTTTACTTTCTGCACTTATTACAATTTTACTTCTGTTCTCATTTTCGTTTGTTCTTCCCAAAATTTCCGGAACATCGTTTGCCATCAACACACTACTTTTACCGATAGGCAAAGCGATATGCATAATTTTATTTTCTTCTTTTTCTGCTACCGGGAATTCAGGGCTTGCAAGGTCTTTGAAGCGAATAATCTTTGCAAACTCTCCGCCAAATACTGATTTATAAAAGGTAAATGCTTCTTCGGCATTGCCGTTGAAGTTAATGTGAGGATTGATAAGTGCCATAATTTTTAGATTGTTTTGTGTATTAAAAAAATTTAACGAAAATCATTTCCCGGATAAAGTTGCCAACAGATCTTCCAGGCTTTTCAATGTCATCATAAATCCTTCTTTGAAGCCCATTTCAATCATCTTCTCCATGCGTTCAAGGGATTCATTATAAATACTAACACTCACTTTTGTCTTTCCGTTTTCGTCACTGAAACTCAAATCCCATTCAGAACCCGGCAACTCAGGGTTTTCATCTTTATCTGCAAAAGCATTTAAAAATTTAAAATTGGTTTTCGGGCTAATGGAGGTATATTTTTGGATTGACCAACGCTCTTGTCCTTCCGGGCTTACCATAGCATAAAATCTTCGTCCACCAACTTTAAAATCCATAACTTTTGTTTTTGATGCAAATGGTTTGGGTGCCCACCATTGATCAAGAATTTCCTGTTTGGTAAAAGCATCCCACACCAGCGAAAGATCGGCATCAAATTCCCTGTTTATAAATGCTGTTTTTTTTGATTTGTCCAGCGTAAAATCAAATAGTAAGTCGTTCATTTTTTTTGTTTTTTAATTGTTGATAATACTTGGTCCAATTGATTGAAGCGGGTTTCCCAGATTTTTCTGAATTGGTCAATCCATTTATCTATCTCTTTCATTTTTTCAATGTCAAGTGAATAATAAATTTCCCTGCCTTTCTGTTCCTGTTTCACCAGTTGGCATTCGGTGAGTATGCGAAGGTGTTTGGAAACAGATTGCCGGGTAGTGTGGAAGTTGTCGGCAATGACGTTCGGTGTCATTGCCTGCACTGCAATTAAGGTCATGATTGCCCGTCTTGTGGGGTCGGCTATCGCCTGGAAAATGTCGCGTCTCATATCGTTTTGAATTTATTCGAAACCGATTGGTTGCAAATATAAGAGCAACTATTCGGTTGCGCAAAATATTTTTAAAATATTTTTTAAAAGAAAAATGTGGGAGCTTGAAGTCGACCCTCAGCGTTTGTGGGCACGGGCACTTTACGGAGTTCGATAGAAATCTCCTCAGGTGCACTTTTAAGCCTTGTAAACCATTTATTTACAAGGCTTTTTTAATTCCTCTCCGTTCTACCGGCTATACTTGTCCCTAAAAAATGCCTTTTGCGTTAAAAGCGCTTCATACAGCGATTGCTGCATGTAGGCTATTCCCTTTGTCGCGTCAGGGGTAGTTGCTCTTCGTCCCAGCTCCTCCGGATTAGTAAAGTCTACTTCCTCCACCCGCTCGTTTATCCACCACAAATTGCCGAACGGATCCAAAATCCGACATACTTTTTCTCCAAACCATAGGGTAGTGATCATAGGTGGTCTATTTTCCTGACCCTATCGAAGCGGAAAAGACGAAAGTCCTTTCTAAGACGGCAAAAGGCAATCAAATACCAGCTCTCGCCGACATTATTAATCAAGGCAAACGGCTCTATTTCTCTTTGGGTTACTTCGTCCCTAGTTGGGGAATAGTATTCCAATTGTATCAAAGAAAAGTTCGTCAGAGCAATCTGTATCGATGACAGATAGTGACTGAGAGCCGATATTCCGGGACGTTGCTCAAATGCCCCCCGTTCAGTCAAAATATCAGCCTTGTCCCTGGCATATGCCCGTAATACTGACTTTATCTTAGTTACGCCCTCTTTGTAGTCCTGGGTAAGAGAGCTGTCGAATTTAGCTGCACCAGCTTTTCGGCGGTGACGAAGGCGTTTGCTTCCCTTTCGGTAAACATTACAGGTGGCAGCCTATATCCCTCCATAATCGTATAGCCTTTCCCTGCTTTTGTCAGGATGGGCACACCCGCCTCTTCCAACGCTTTTATATCCCGATACACAGTCCGTATGCTTATATTATAAAATTTCGAAATTTCTGTCGCCGTTAACAGCCGTTTAGATTGCAGCTGCGTTAAGATTGCCATCAGCCGGGACAGCCTGGGAATATCTTTATCTTACATCATTTCAAATGTATTGCAATCGAAAAAAGATACCAAATCTGGTCATGAAGATTGCCAACTTCTCCCCCAAATAAGCCTTAGATGCACTAAGCGACGCTTACATTAAATTAACTACCCGGCGAATCGATCGGTGAGAAACTCACCGACGAGTTGAAGAGCTTCCTCCGAAGCTGCGAGGCTTCCCACGCTTCCAAGGAATCCATGGATCATCCCTTCCCATACATCGAGGCGAGCATCGACTCCTGCCGAGACTGCGCGTGCGATAAACCGGACGGAATCATCAAGCAGCACTTCGTCATCGCCAACGTGCACGCGGATTGGGACTAAGCCCTTCAAGTCAATGTAAAGCGGCGAGGCTAAAGGGTCTAAGGCATCATGTTCAGCTAGATAGGAATGAACCAGCCCGGCTGCTTGCGGTTGAGTGAACAAAGGATCAGCGCCGGCACGCGTAGACCAACTCTTACCGGAAAGGGACAGATCTGTCACAGGTGAAAGTGCCACTCCACCGACGAGGGCTTTGCTGTAAGCGTCATTGTTAGACGCGAGATGCACAAGCAACTCAAGCGCCAGGTTTCCGCCAGCGGAATCACCAGTGATTGCAATCTTTGTGAAGCCTCGCTCTGTCAGGCCAAGGAAGCAGGCCCGGACATCTTCTGCGGCTGCGGGAAAGGGATCTTCCGGTGCGAGCCGGTAGTCAGGCACGAACGTAGCGACTCCTGCGTGTGCGGCGATGTGGCCAGCAAAGTGCCGGAAAGCCTGGGCCGAGCCGAAGGTGAACCAGCCGCCGTGAATATGCATTACGGCCTGATTTGGCCGGGCGTCTTCCGGTAAGCACCACCATCCTGAAACGCCGCCAACGCGTTCAGCTTCGTAAACAACGCCTGCAGGCGCTGCAACGCGCCCCATGATCGCATCGTATGGAACCCGGGCCGCCGGTCCCTGAAGCTTGCCCTTATTGGGTGTGACAATGGTTCGCATGGCGGTCATCGCAACTTGATCTTCTGTGCTGAATGGATGGAGTACTGACCAGGGGGCCATACCGTATTCTTCGATGAATGTCTTCATCATAGTGTTCTTTTTTTGCGTTTGGTTTTGAAATAAGTAATCAAGCTAATCGTACATTATTATGTAATTTGATTTTTAAATTTTAACTGTCGTTCCCTTTGTCCACGAGGCAGGATCGCATCGAAATTTGCGATCTCGATTCATCAGTCGAACTTGATTAAGTCCTTAAAGATCAGTTGACCCCAGCTATTTCCGCGCGCCTGCACAAGCAGCCCGCCTTCCGAAAGCCCGCCAAGCTTGATTGGTGAAAAACCGAGATTTTCCGCAAGCGCACCAATCTCCGCTGCTGCGCCGTCATCGTCGCTCGCCAGGAACACGACTCTCCTGCCACCATGTACGGCCGGATCCTCGTCAAGGACGGCAGCGACCAAATGGTTGAAGCCCTTAACCAGTTTTCCACCAGTGAAGGCCTGCGCGACGAACCTGGAAGAAGGTTGTCCTCCCATCTTCTCAGGGGGCACGCCGTAGGCATTGGTCACATCAACAATGATCTTTCCCTGCCAGTCAGGCAGCGTTTTCGCAACATCTGGGTGCGATTCAAAACGCACGGCCAAAAAGATGACGTCCGCCTTGACGGCTTCCGCCAATGTTGT